>NZ_JAAGNB010001223.1:0-5611 GCF_010550475.1 Amycolatopsis sp. SID8362 | reverse complement strand
TTCGCAGCCGGGCTGGTGGTTCGCCGACGCGGGCGGCGACGGCGGCGTCACGCGCCTGCTCGAGGCGTACGTCCCGGCGATGCGGGCCGAGCTCGGCCGCGGTTTTCGCGGGATGCTGGTGCGGCAGGTCGGCGAGCCGGGCGTGCCCGCGGTCGACGGCCGGTTCCGGCTGGTGCGGCGGACCGAGGACATCGCGGTGCTCGACGTCGCCGCGTTCGGCTCCCGCGACGAGTGGATGAACTCGCTGGCCCGCAAGCGGAAGCAGAACCTGCGCAAGATCTTCCGGACCTTCGACGCCGACCCGTCGGTCGAGGTGCGGCTCGTGCCGGGCAAGGACGCCGACCCGGTCGCCGTCGCCGAGGTGCTGCGGCACAACGAGCGCAAGCACCACGACGTGCCGATCGTGCCGTTGCCGCACTTCACCGGCTACCTGGCCGCGCTGCTGCGCGAGCCGGACGTCACGGTGATCGAGTACCACGACACCCGCACCGGGCGGCTGATCGCGCTCGCGACCCTGCTCGACCACCCGGACCTGCCGATCGCCCGGCACTGGGGCGCGCTGCCACCGGAGGACGGCGGCCGGCCGAACCTGTACTTCCACTTCTACGGCGAGGCGGTGCGCTGGGCGATCGCGAACGGACGCGCGTCGGTGGTGTTCGGCAAGAAGATGACGGAGATGAAGGCGACCCTCGGCGCGCGGCTCGTCCCGCAGTTCGCGGCGGCCGTGCCGGTGTGGTGTTAGCTTCCCGCCATGCCCATGATCAGCGTTGCCATGTTCCCCGGCCGCACCCCCGCCCAGAAGAGCGCACTGGTCCGCGAGCTGACCGACGCCTTCGTCCGCACCTGCGGCGGCAAGCCCGAAGGCGTCCAGGTGACGCTCGTCGAGATCGGCGCGGACCACTGGGCCACCGGCGGCGTCCTGCACTCCGAACGCTGAAAGTCCGTGAAGGCCTCCTTACCGGCATTTATGACCGGTAAGGAGGCCTTCACGGACTTGTGGGTCAGCGGAGGCCGAGGGCGCGCAGGGCGAAGTGGACCTCGATCGACGTCTGCTTGATCGTCTCCGCGATCACCAGCGAGCCGTGGCCCGCGTCGTAGCGGTAGAACTCGTGGTGCAGCTCGCGGCCGGCCAGGCGGTCCAGGTAGTTCTCGATCTGGCGGATCGGGCAGCGCGGATCGTTGTCGCCGGCCAGCACGAGCACCGGCGCCGTCACGGCGTCGACGTACGTGAGCGGCGAGCACTCCGCGTACACCGCCGGCACGTCCTCCGGCGAGCCGCCGAAGAGGGCGCGGTCGAACGAGCGCAGCTGCTCCATCTCGTCCTCGTACGCGGCGACGTAGTCCGCCACCGGCACCCCGGCGACGCCCGCCGCCCACCGCGTCGGCTGCGTGCCGAGCGCGAGCAGGGAGAGGTAGCCGCCCCAGGAAGCGCCGTTGACGACGCACTTCGCCGGGTCGCTGAGTCCACTTTGGACGGCCCAGTCGTGCACCGAGGCGACGTCCTCCAGCTCGGTCAGCCCAGGCCGGCCTTCGATGGCGTCGCGCCAGGCCGAGCCGTAGCCGGTCGAGCCGCGGTAGTTGACCTCGACCACGGCGAACCCGGCGTCGAGCCAGGTCGCGCGGTAGGCGGAGAAGCGGTCCTCGTCGGCCGCGTGCGGGCCGCCGTGCAGGGAGAACACCGTGGGCAGCGGGCCCTCGGGGGCGTTCGAAGGCCGCGAGACCAGCGCGTGGATCCGCCCGCCGACGCCTTCGACGAACGCGTCGGTCACCGGCTCGGACCCCGGCGCCCGGTCACCCGGCGGCTCGAGCAGGATCGTGTCGGAGCCGTCGGTGGCGCGGGAGCGGACCGCGGCGGGTTCGGCCGCGCTCGACCACGAGTACTCGACCGTGCCGTCCGGGCGGACGCCCGCGCCGCCGATCCGGCCGGCCGGCGTGTCCACAGAGGACAATTCGGACGTGTCGAGGTCATAGCGGTACAAGGAACTGCGGCCCTCGTGGAAGTGGACGACGAGCAGGGCGCGCGCGTCCGGGTACCAGCCGGCGACGACCTCGCCGGGCAGGTCCAGCTCGAGCTCGGTCTCGGTGTCCGCGCGGACGTCCCAGACGAGCAGCTCCTCGCGACCCCGCCGTTCGTGCAGGACGAGCAGCCGCTGGTCGCCGGGCAGCGGCGAGAACTCCAGCGCGGACAGGCCCTTGCCCTCGCCGTCCCACTTCTCGGCGACGGTGCCGAAGCCGTCGGTGGCCAGCACCCGCAGCGCGGGGTGCCGCGAATCGCCGTGCTCGGAGTGCGAGATCGCGATCAGGCTCTCGTCGCGGGACAGCGACGCGATGCCGGCGTCGTCCGCGTGGCTGTAGAAGCGGTGCGTCTCGCCGCCGATCCGGGCGAACAGCTCGCTGCCGTCGTCGGTCGAGACGCCGACCGCGACCAGGTTCGCGCCGATCTCGAGTCCGGCCGGGTAGCCGTCATGGACGTCCGGGACGCCCTTCTCCGGCTTGCTGCCCTCGGTCGCCGCGAACGGCTCCCGCACCCACGAGCCGAACTCGTCGCCGTCGGTGTCGTCGAACCACCAGATCCACTCGCCGTCGGGGGACGGCGTCGCGTGCATGGTGCCGTTGGGCCGGTCGGTGACGCGGCGGTGTTCGTTCGTCGCCCGGTTCCAGGCGTAGACCTCCCAGACGCCGCTGGCGTTCGAGACGTAGATGTTGGCGTCGGGGGCGTCGCGGGCCCAGTCGGGGGTGGAGATCCGCGGGGCGTGGAAGCGGGCGCGCCAGCGGTTCTCGGCTTCGGCGTCGTCGAACAGCCGGTCCGGGACCACCGCGGGCGGATATTGGTTCGCTGACTGCGTGCTCACCCCTCGATCCTGCCACCTTCTGGCCGTACTGTGTGCGGGGTGCTGGAGGGTTACGCGCCGGGCTTCGGGCGAGACGCGGTTTCGATGATGTCCGCGCGCACGGCTGCCGAGCGCGCGGCGTTCGCCCAGCCCCTGTTCGCCCCGGGGATGTGGGTGGTCGACCTCGGCTGCGGCCCGGGCTCGATCACGCTGGGCCTGGCGCCGGAGTCCCGGGTGACGGGGGTGGATCGCGACGCCGGTCAGGTCGAGCGGGCCCGCGCGGCCGCCCGCCGCGCCGGAAGATCCACAGTGGACTATCTGGTCGCGTCGGCGTACGACTTGCCGTTCGCTTCGGGCAGTGTGGACGTCGCCTTTTCGCACGCGCTGTTCGAGCACCTGGCCGCTCCGCTGGACGCGCTGGCGGAACTGCGCCGCGTGCTCCGCCCCGGCGGCAGGCTGGCGCTGTCCACTTCGGACTGGAGCAAGGCCCGCCTGCGCCCGAAGACGGCGAACGTCGACGCGGCGCTCCGTGGGCACTACTTGCTGCGGCGCCAGGCGGGCGGCAACCCGTTCGCGGGCCGGGTGATCGCCGAGCAGTGCGCGGCGGCGGGGTTCACGGAGGTGGTCTCGCGCGCTCGCTACCGCTCCGACATGACGTACCGCGAGCTGGCGAAGTACGTGGAGGCCCGGCTCGAAGCGGCGCTCAAAGGGGAGGGCCGCGACCGCGACCAGCTGGCGAGTGCGGCCCGCTCGGCGTGGATGTGGACCCGCGGTGGCGACGGCGACTTCAGCCAGTGCTGGGTCGAGGTGACGGCGACCCGCTGAAACCAGAAGAGCCGGTGTCCGAAGACACCGGCTCTTACTCGTCGGGGTGGCGGGATTCGAACCCACGACCTCCTCGACCCGAACGAGGCACGCTACCAAGCTGCGCCACACCCCGAGGTACTGCTTAACGGGTCGTGGAGAAGTCTAGCGGACGGTGTTTCGCGCTTTCCGCGGGGCCAGCTTTCGCGGCTTCGCGGGCTCCGAACCACGCGGGACCAGCGTCAACAGGCTGGCCTCCGGCGGGCAGGCGAACCGGGCGGGCGCCCACGGCGACGTGCCCAGCCCGGCCGAGACGTGCAGCCACATGTGCGCGCCCCACCGCGAAGCACCGCGCGCGCGACTGCGATCCAGGTCACAGTTGGTGACGATGGCGCCGTACCCCGGGAGCCGCAGCTGGCCGCCGTGCGTGTGGCCCGCCAGCACGAGGTCGTAACCGTCCGTGGCGAACGTGTCGAGGACCCGCGGCTCCGGCGAGTGCGTGACGCCGATGCGGACGGCCGCGCCACTGTCGGCCGGGCCCGCGATGTCGGGGTAGCGGTCGCGGCGCAGGTGCGGGTCGTCGACGCCGGCCGCGAACACCCGCTGCCCGCCGACGTCGATCGTGCGGCGGACGTGCGTCAGGTCGGTCCAGCCGTGCTCGACGAACGCCGCGCGCAGGTCGCGCCAGGGCAGCTGGACGCCGTGGATGCGCTTCTTCTTGCCCTTCGGCATCAGGTACCGGGCCGGGTTCTTCGGCTTGGGCGCGTAGTAGTCGTTGCTGCCGAAGACGAACACCCCCGGCCGGTCGAGCAGCGGGCCCAGCGCGCGCAGCACGGACGGGACGGCGGTCCGGTGCGAGAGGTTGTCGCCGGTGTTGACGACGAGGTCCGGGTTCAGCTCGTCGAGCGCGGCGACCCAGCGCTGCTTGCTGTGGTGGCCGGGCAGCATGTGCAGGTCCGAGACGTGCAGGATCGTGAACGGCCGGGACCCGGGCGCCAGCACCGGCAGCTCGGCGGTGCGCAGGGTCCAGTGGCGCCGTTCGATCCCGACGGCGTAACCGAGGGTCGCGACGCCGAGCGCCACCGTCCCCGCGGCGAGGCGCTTCGCGGTCGCCCCCGACGTGCTTGTGTTACTGAGCGTGCTCACAGGCTCCAGGATACGTGCTCAACAGTTGGATGAACTCGCCGCCGTTCTGGGGAACCTGACCTTTAGCATTTGCGTCGGCCCGGACAAGGGTGACCAACCGGGGGGTTGGGGAGAACGATGGAGCAGTTCGGGCCGTACCGGATCGAAGGCCTGCTCGGCCGAGGGGGAATGGGCGAGGTCCACCGCGCCTACGACACCGCGCACGACCGCGTCGTCGCGCTGAAGCTGTTGTCCGACCCGTTCGTCGCGGACGAGGCCTTCCGCGCCCGCTTCCGCCGCGAATCGCAGATCGTCGCGCGGCTGCGCGAGCCGCACGTGATCCCGATCCACGCCTACGGCGAGATCGACGGCCGCCTCTACCTCGACATGCGCCTGGTCGAAGGCAAGGACCTCAAGGAACTGCTCGAGGACGGCCCGCTGTCGCCCGAGCGCGCGGCCGGGATCGTCGAGCAGGTCGCGGGCGCGCTCGACGCCGCCCACGAAGACGGCCTGGTGCACCGGGACGTCAAGCCGTCCAACGTGCTCGTGACGAGCGCCGACTTCGTGTACCTCGTGGACTTCGGCATCGCGCGCTCGATGACGGCGGAGGGAACGTCGATCACCGGCACCGGCAACGTGATCGGCACGCTCGACTACATGGCCCCGGAACGCTTCGGCGAGGCCCCGATCACCGGCCTGGTCGACGTCTACGCGCTCGCGTGTGTGTTCTTCGAGTGCGTCACCGGCCGCCGCCCGTTCCTGGGCGAGGGCGCGGCCGCGCAGATGGGCGCCCACCTGACCGCGCCGCCGCCGTCCCCGTCGCAGGTGCGCCCGGGCCTGCCGGCCGCGCT
>NZ_JAAGNB010001168.1:0-6998 GCF_010550475.1 Amycolatopsis sp. SID8362 | reverse complement strand
CTGGTGCCGAGCGAGACGACGACGTCGCCGGCCCGCAGCTCCAGCCCGAGCGCGGCGGCCATGTTGTCGCCCGTGCCCGCCGAGACGAGCACGCCGTCCGCGGTGTGGCCGGCGGCCTGGGCCGGGCCGAGCACGGTGGGCAGCTCCGGCGTCCGGCCGCCGAAGGCGTGGCTCAGGACGTCGAGGCGGTACGCGTTGTCGGACGGCGAGAAGTAGCCGGTGCCGGACGCGTCGCCGCGGTCGGTGACCGGGTCGCCGCCGGTGAGCTTCCAGGTCAGCCAGTCGTGCGGGAGCAGCACGCGCGCGACGCGGTCGGCCAGCTCGGGCTCGTTGTCCGCCAGCCAGCGCAGCTTCGTCACGGTGAAGCTGGCGACCGGCACCGAGCCGACGGACTTCGCCCAGACCGACGGGCCGCCGAGCTCGTCGATGAGGTCGAGGGCCGACTGCGCGGAGCGGGTGTCGTTCCACAGCAGCGCGGGCCGGACGACCTCGCCGTCCTCGTCGAGGGTGACCATGCCGTGCTGCTGCCCGCCGACGCCGATGGCCTTGACGTCGTCGAGCAGGCCGTTCGTGGCCTCGCCGAAGGCGTCCCACCAGGCGGCGGGGTCGACCTCGGTGCCCTCGGGGTGCGGCGCGCGGCCGGTGCGGACGATCTCACCGGTGGCGGCGTCGCACACGACGACCTTGGTCGACTGCGTGGACGAGTCGATGCCGGCGACCAGCTCAGCTGTCATAGGGCTGCCCCTCTGCGACGTGTTCGACGATCTCGATCGCGGTGCCGGCGTTGAGCGCGGCCTCGATCTCCTCGGTCGGCGTGGCTTCGCCGGTGATCAACAGGTCGTAGTCGCCGACGTCGCCGTGCGCGTAGGTGGCGGTGCGGCCGAACTTCGAGTGGTCGACGACCAGGACGTTGTGGTTCGCGACCTTGAGCGCGGCCTTCTTGAGCTCGGCGTAGTCGCGGTCCGGGTGGAAGAGCCGCCCGACGGCGACCGCGGTGACCGAGACGAAGGAGACGTCGGCGCGGATCGAGTCGAGCAGGCCGAGCACCTCGGGGCCGGCGCAGGAGTCGTACTCGCGGGAGTAACGGCCACCGGCGAGCACGACGTCGGCGCCGCCGTCGCCGAGCACGCGCGCGGCCCGCAGGGAGTTGGTGACGACGGTCAGGCTGTCGATCTCCGCGAGCCGCGTGACCAGCGGGAGGAGGGTGGTGGAGTCGTCGACGAAGACGGTCTGGCCGGGGTGGACGTGCCGCGCGGCGGCCTCGCCGAGTGCGTCCTTCTCACCGCGGTGGAGGGTGTCGCCGAAGCGGGCGGCGGACTCGACGGTGAGCGCCGGGTAGGCCTCGACCTTGCCGCGGAGCTTGCGCAGGAGCCGGCGTTCGGCCAGGTCGTCGAGGTCGCGGTGCATCGTCATCAGGCTGACCTTGAAGCGCGCGGTCAGGTCGTCGATCCGCGCTTCGCCCTGCTCGATGACGTGGTCGAGGATCTCCTGCCGCCGCTGCTCGACGGCAGCGTCGGACGGCCGGGTCTTCCGGTCTCCGGGTGCTGTGCCGCCGCTCACACGGCATTCTTACCAGATTTGGAGCCCGGAGTTAACAGAGAACTCGATATCTCTTCGCACGACCCCGGGACCACTTTCACCCGAAAGTGCCCCCGGAGCGGGAACTCCGGATCACTTTCGTAGAGAAAGTGACGTTCAGGGCGTGAGGGAGCGGATCGCGCGGATGGCTTCTGGGATGGCGTGGACCAGGCCTGATGCCGACGTCGGGGCGTTCTGGGCCGCGATCGCGCCCGCCAGCGAGTGGACGTGGGCCGCGGCGGCCGCGGCCAGCCAGGGGTCCAGGCCGGCCGCGAGGAGCGAACCCACCAGGCCCGAAAGCACGTCGCCGGAGCCCGCTGTCGCCAGCCAGGCGCCGTGCGGCTTGTTCAGCGCGACCCGGCCGTCCGGGGCCGCGACCACCGTGACGTGCCCCTTCAGCAGCACGACCGCGTCGTACTTCTTCGCGGCCTCACGCGCGGCCGTGACGCGGTCCGCGCCCGGCTTGCGGCCCATCAGGCGCTCGTACTCGCCCGCGTGCGGGGTCAGCACGAGAGGCGTGTCCGGGTCGCGGGCGTCGAGGACGTCCGGGGACTTCGCGATGATCGTCGTCGCGTCGGCGTCCGCGCAGACCGGCACGCCCTGGCCGAGCACGTACCGCAGCACGTCACGGCCTTCGGAGCCGGTGCCGATGCCCGGGCCGACCGCCCACGCCTGGACGCGGCCGGCGTCGGCGACCGTGCCCGTCGCGATGATCTCCGGCCACTGCGACCGGACGACGTCGGCGGCGTGACCGGCGTAGCGGACCATGCCCGACGTCGCGCGGACGGCCGAGCCCGCGGCCAGCACCGCCGCGCCCGGGTACGTCGCCGAACCCGCCGCGACGCCGACCACGCCCTGGCTGTACTTGTCGTCGTCCGGGCCGGGGATCGGCCAGGCCGCGGCGATGTCGGCGATGTCGAGCCGCCGCAGGTCCGGGTCGCTCAGTTCGAGGCCGATGTCGACCAGCACGACCTCGCCGCAGTGGGCGGGCGCGAGCGCGTGCACCGGCTTGAGCGCGCCGAAGGTGACGGTCTTGGCCGCCTTCACCGCGGGGCCGTCGACCGCGCCGGTGTCCGGGTCGACGCCGCTGGGCAGGTCGACCGCGACGATCGGCGCCTCGACCAGCTCGACGAGCAGCGCGGCGTCCGGCCGCAGTCCCCCTTTGCCGGAGATCCCGACGATCCCGTCTATGACGACGTCGGCCTTGGCGATCCACTGTGGACCCTCGTCGACAGGCACCGCGCGGCCACCGGATCGGCGCAGCGCCGCCAGTCCCTTGGCGTGGGCCTTCTCGGGCTTGAGCAGGATGGCCGTCACGGCGACCCCGCGGCGACGCAGGAAGGCTCCGGCCCAGAGCGCGTCACCGCCGTTGTCGCCGGAGCCGACGAGCAGCACGACCCGGCGGCCGGAAACCCCGCCGGTGTGGTCTTCCAGGAAGTCCGCGATGTGCACCGCGAGCCCGAAGGACGCCCGCCGCATCAGCTCGCCGTCCGGCGTGACGGCGAACGCCCGCCCCTCCGCCTCGCGAATCCGTTCCGTGGTCCAGATTCCCTGCACGGCGGGGCCTCCCGCGACTACTCGACTGTGACGGACTTCGCCAGGTTACGCGGCTTGTCGACGTCGTACCCGCGGGCGCGGGCGATCTCCGCGGCCAGCACCTGCAGCGGCACCGTGGACACCAGCGGCTGCAGCAGCGTCGGCACCGCGGGGACCTCGATCAGCTCGTCGGCGAACGGCCGGACGGTCTCGTCGCCCTCTTCGGCGATCACGATCGTGCGGGCGCCGCGCGCCTGGATCTCGCTGATGTTCGACACGAGCTTCGAGTGCAGCACCGCGCGGCCCTTGGGCGACGGCATCACGACGACGACCGGCAGGCCGTCTTCGATCAGCGCGATCGGGCCGTGCTTCAGCTCGCCGGCCGCGAAGCCCTCGGCGTGCATGTACGCGAGTTCCTTGAGCTTCAGCGCGCCTTCGAGGGCGACCGGGAAGCCGACGTGGCGACCGAGGAACAGCACCGCCTTCGAGTCGGCGATCCGGCGGCCGAGGTCGCGCACCTGGTCCACAGTGGACAGTACCTTCTGGACGGCCGCGGGCATGGCCTCCAGCTCGGCGAACTCGCGGGCGACCTCGTCCGGGTACTTGGTGCCGCGGGCCTGCGCCAGCGCCAGGCCGACGAGGTAGTTCGCCGCGATCTGGGCGAGGAACGCCTTGGTCGACGCGACGCCGATCTCGGGGCCGGCGTGGGTGTAGAGGACGGCGTCGGACTCGCGCGGGATCTGCGCGCCGTTGGTGTTGCAGACGGCCAGGACGCGCGCCTTCTGCTCACGCGCGTGCCGGACGGCTTCGAGCGTGTCCGCCGTCTCGCCGGACTGGGACACGGCGACGACCAGCGTGTCGCGGTCCAGCACCGGGTCGCGGTAGCGGAACTCGCTCGCCAGCTCGACCTCGACCGGCAGCCGCGTCCAGTGCTCGATGGCGTACTTCGCGACCAGGCCCGAGTGGTAGGCCGAGCCGCAGGCGACGACGAAGACCTTGTCGACGTCGCGGAGGTCCTGGTCGGAGATGCGCTGCTCGTCGAGGATGATGCGGCCGGACTCGAAGTGGCCGCGCAGCGTGTTGGCCAGTGCCTCGGGCTGCTCCTCGATCTCCTTGAGCATGAAGTACTCGTGGCCGCCCTTTTCGGCGGCGGAGAGGTCCCAGTCCACGGTGAACGGCTTGGCCTGGGCGGCGTCGCCGTGGAAGTCCAGGACGTCGTAGCCCTCGCGGGTGATGACGACGAGCTGGTCCTGGCCCAGTTCGACGGCCTCGCGGGTGTGCTCGATGAAGGCGGCGACGTCGGAGGCTACGAAGTGCTCACCGTCGCCCACGCCGACGACCAGCGGCGACGACCGGCGGGCGGCCACGATCGTGTCCGGCTCGTCGGCGTGCGTCACGACCAGCGTGAAGGCGCCTTCCAGGCGGCGGCAGACGGCGGCGACGCTCGCGGCGAGGTCACCCTTGGTGTCGCCTTCGGCGTAGGCGCGGGCGACGAGGTGGGCGGCGGTCTCGCTGTCGGTGTCGCTGGCCATCTCGACGCCGTCGGCTTCCAGCTCGGCGCGCAGGGTGGCGAAGTTCTCGATGATGCCGTTGTGCACGATCGCGACGCGCTGGGTCGTGTCCCGGTGTGGGTGCGAGTTGCGGTCCACCGGCGCGCCGTGGGTGGCCCAGCGGGTGTGGCCCATGCCGGCGGTCCCGGTGAAGTTGTCCCGGCCGACCGCGTCGAGCTCGGCTTCCAGGTTGGCGAGGCGGCCCGCCTTGCGCTCGACGGTCAGCGCACCGGCTCCGTCGAGGACCGCGACCCCGGCTGAGTCGTAACCGCGGTACTCCATGCGACGGAGCCCGCCGAGGACGACGTCCAGAGCCGGGCGGTGCCCGACGTATCCCACGATTCCACACACGCGCATCAGCCTAACGAGGGATGTTTGGCGGGTGGATGGGGTGTGGAAAGTGGGTTTGAGCTGGGAGGACAGGTGACGCGGTGGTTCGGACCAATGCGTGGTTCCCCCGCCACCCCGAAGCTTGATTGTGACTACGGACGGCGGCACCGCGTCAAGGCGGGAAAGCGTGCCTTGACCCGGTGCCGCCGTCCGTGTTCTGGCTTCGGATCGGGGTTGCGGGGGGTCTGGGTTCGGTTGCTGTCCTGCTGTGGTCTCGCGCGCCGGGGCGGCGGGCGCGCCTCCTGTGGCTTCGCACAGTAGGGTTTCGGCTATGGCCAGCAAGCCCAAGCAGCTGCTCGCGGAGTTGACGCATCCGGGTCCGCACGAGGTCCTGCGGGGTGATCTTGCCCTGGTGGGGATGCCCGGTGTGGTGTTCACGCCGCGGGCCGGGCTTGGGCTGCCTGCTGTGGCCTTTGGGCATGGGTGGCTGCAGCCGCCTCACCGGTACCGGCAGTTGTTGCAGCACCTTGCCAGCTGGGGGATCGTCGCCGCCGCGCCTGCTACGCAGAAGGGGCCGCTGCCGTCGCATCGGCTGCTTGCCGCCGATCTGCTGACCACCCTTGACGTTGTCACCACCGTTCGGCTCGGGCCGGATGGGATCAGCGTTGACCCCGCCAAGCTCGGGCTTGCCGGGCATTCGACCGGGGGTGGCGCCGCCGTACTCGCCGCGGCGCAGGATGCCCAGGCCGAGCGCCCGCGGATTCGCGCGGTCGCGACCATCACCGCGGCGCAGACGCTGCCGCCGGCGCACGAGGCCGCGCAGGCCATCACCGTGCCCGGGCTGCACCTCGCCGCGGACGGAGACCTGGTCGCGCCGGCCGTCGGGCACGCCGAGGCCATCGCGAACGGCTGGGGTGGCGACGACGTGCAGCTGCGGCTGCTCGGCAAGGCGTCGCACCTCGGCGTCACCGAGGGCAGGCACTGGTCGCAGCTGATCATGCACGGCAAGCCGCACCGGGGGACGCAGCAGCTGACCCGGGCGCTGTTCACCGCCTTCTTCCTGACGCACCTGACCGGCACCGACAAGTACCGGCCGCTGCTCGAGGCGGACGTCAAGCGCGCCCCCATCGAGCGCGAGGAAGAACCCGCCCACTGACGCGGAAAGGGCCCGGCCGGAGCCGGGCCCTTCTCACACCAGCCAGCTGGTGCTGGAGAAATCGTCTTCGTCGTCCGGCTGGCGGGCGTGCCTGCCCCGCCGCGGCGGCTCCGGTGCGGCCGGGGCCGGCGGTTCCGGGACCGGCTCGGGACGCGGTGCGGCCGCGGCGGGCGCCGGCACCGGCGTTCCGTAGCTCGGCGTCGGGTACGCCGTGTAGCCCGTGTCCGCCTCTTCGTCCTGGACGCCGAACTCCATCAGCGACTCGCGGGACTTGTCGGCCAGCGTCTTCTCCGTCGCCCAGCCACCCGCGCTCTGCTTGCGCTTGTTGAGCTCGTCCATGTGCTCGGCGTACTTCTGCGCGGCACCCATCTCCCGCTTCAGCCCTTCGCGCGCCTCCGCGGTGGCCTCGGCGACGTGGCGTTCGCGCAGCCCCCGCTGCTCGTCCTGCTCCCGCGCCGCGGCTTCCATCGTCGAGATCGCCGCGCGGTACCGGTCTTCGGCGCTGCTCATCGGCCCTCCTCAGCCCTCGTCACCGGTCGTACCGGATCGAACGGTCACCCTCGTCGTCGAGCGAGCCGCTGATCCGGCCCTTCGCGCCGCTCGTTTCGAACACGCCGCCCTCGATGCGGTACTGGCTGGGGCCGCGCTGCTGGTCGCCGCCGCCACCGCCGCCCGGGGCACCGCCCATGCCACCCATCATCCCGCCCATTCCGCTCATCCCGCTCATGCCGGACGAGCCGCTCGCCGCGGCCTGGTGCGCGCCGGCGTCGACCGGGGTCGCGCCCAGCCCGCCGCCGTCGGACATCGGCATCGACGCGTCGCTGCCCGTCTGGGCGCCCGGGTCGAGC
>NZ_JAAGNB010001119.1:0-3588 GCF_010550475.1 Amycolatopsis sp. SID8362 | reverse complement strand
GCGCTGACGATCCTGGGCGCCCGCCTGGCCGACCAGCCCGGCCTGCCGCTGCGCGCGCTCGCCCAGCGGCTGCGCGACGCCCGGCTCGACACCATCGACTCGGGCGAGCCCGGCGTGAACGTCCGCACCGTGTTCTCGTGGTCGTACCAGGCGCTCAGCCCGGCCGCGGCGACGCTGTTCCGGTTGCTGAGCCTGCACCCCGGCCCCGACTTCAGCGCGGCCGCCGCGACCTCGATCGCCGCGGGCAACGCCGACCGCCTGCTCGACGAGCTGACCCGGGTGCACCTGCTGGAGCACCGGCCGGGCGGCCGGTACGGCTTCCACGACCTGACGCGGTTGTACGCGCTGCAGGACCCGCCACCGGACCGGGACGCGGCGGTGCTCCGCATGCTGGACCACTACCTGCGCACCTGCGTCGCCGCCGAAGCCCACCTCGGCTCGCCCTGGCCGCCGGTCACGCTCGAGCCGCCACAGCCCGGAACGCACCCCGAGCCCATCGCCGACGCCGAGCGAGCCGCCGCGTGGTTCGCCGCCGAGCACGCCGTCCTCGTCACGCTGGTCGAAGACCCGGCCTCACTCGACGCGCACACCTGGCGGCTGGCCCGCTCGCTCGTCACCCACCTGGACCGGGACGGGCACTGGCGCGACTTCGTCAGCACCCAGCGCGCCGGCCTCGCCGCGGCCCGGCACTGCGCCGGCCCCACCGACCAGGCCTACGCCCACCGCCTCCTGGCCCGCGCGCTCATCCGCAGCGGCGAACCGGAAGAAGCCCGCGACCACCTCGACCGCGCGCTGGCGCTCTTCCGCGACGACGCCCTCGGCCAGGCCCACACGAACTACGCGCTCGGCTACCTCGACGTCTGCGCCGGTGACACCGCGAGTGCGTTGCGGCGCACCAAAAGCGCGCTCGCGCTCGCCCGTGCGAGCGGCACCAGGGTCTGGGAAGCCAAGGCACTCAACAACATCGGCTGGTGCCTGCTCGAAGCCGGGCACCACGCCCAGGCCCTGCCCTACAGCCGCCAGGCCCTCGACCTGTTCCGCAGCCTCGACGCGGACCCCGACGGCCAAGCCCACACGCTGGGCTGCCTGGGCGGCGCGCACCTGGGCACCGGCGACCCCGGGCGGGCGCTGGCCTGCTACCTCGAAGCCCTGCACCTGCGGGAAAAGCATCACAACCACTACACGCAGGCGACGACGCTGCGCGAGGTCGCCGCCGTGCACCGCGGCACCGGCGACCACGCCGCCGAACGAACGGCGCTGCGCCTCGCCCTGACCATCCTCGAACGGCTCGACCACACCGAAGCCCGCGCCGTCCGGGAGCAGCTCGAGCGGCTGACCAGCGGCACCGACCAGCAGGCCTGACCCCGCCGGATTTGTCAACCCTCAAAATTGGGGGTTCCCGGGCTCCCCCGCGCCGACGGATCCTCATCGGGTCGAGTTCGTGGACCAAGAGGGGAAACACCATGTGGGGAAAGAAGATCGCCGCGACACTGGGGGTGACGGCGGCCGCGCTCGCGTTCGCCGTCGCGCCCGCCCAGGCCGCGGCCGGGAACGCGGACCTGCTGTGGCACAACCCGAGGACCGGTGAGCTGGGCGCCTGGCTCACCGACGGGCACGGCACGGTGGTCAAGGACAACCGGTTGTCCTGGAAGTGCGGTCCCGACTGCGCGAACCAGTGGCGCGTGGTCGGCGGAGGCGACTTCAACAACGACTACACCTCCGACGTGCTCTGGCACAACGCCACGACGGGCGAGCTGTCCGCGTGGATCCTGGACGGCAATGGGAACGTCACCAAGGCGCTGTCCCTCGACTGGCGGTGCGGCCCGGAGTGCGCGAACCAGTGGAAGGCCGTCGCCATCGGGGACTTCAACGCCGACAACAAGTCCGACGTCGTCTGGCACAACGCCACCACCGGCCAGCTGAGCGTGTGGCTGCTCGACGGGAACGGGCACGTGCTCGGCAACCCGGACCTCTCGTGGAAGTGCGGGCCCACCTGCGCGAACCAGTGGAAGGTCGTCGGGGCCGGCGACTTCAACAAGGACGGCTTCGACGACCTGTTGTGGCACAACGCCACCAACGGCGAGGTGTCCGCGTGGCTGGCCAACGGCAAGCAGACGGTGACCGGCGAGCTGAAGCTGTCGTGGAAGTGCGGGCCCGACTGCGCGAACCAGTGGAAGATCGTCGGGGTCAACGACTTCAGCAACGACTTCAACACGGACGTCGTGTGGCACAACGCCACCACCGGTGAAGTCTCGGTCTGGACGCTGGACGGCCACGGCGGGGTGACCGGCGATCCGCGCCTGTCCTGGAAGTGCGGCCCCGGCTGCGCGAACGACTGGAAGGCCGTCGCCACCGGCAACTTCGGCTGATCCCGGCGGGCCCGGCGCTTCCCCGGCAGGGGGTGGGAAGCGCCGGGCCCGCTCCACCGTCGACGAGAGGGTCACCCGTGTTCCGCAGTCTGCTCATCGCCTTGCTGTGCCTCGGTTCGGTCCTCATCGGACCGGCCACCGCGTCCGCGGAAGGATGCGGGTCGGCACCCACTTCGGGGACGGTCGCCCGGGAAGCGGCGGGCCGGCCCTACCACGTGAACGTGCCGCCCGGCCTGCCCGGCTCCCCGGTACCGCTGGTGCTCAGCCTCCACGGCGCGCTGCAGCCGTACGCCGTGCACGAACGGGAGACGGGGTGGTCGGCGGCCGCCGCCGGCCGGCACTTCATCGTCGCCTACCCGTCGGCCGCGGCCGGGCTGGTGTGGGACGCCGCCCAGCGCTCCGGCGACGTCGCCTACCTGCGCGCGGTGGTCGATGACGTTTCCCGGACCTGGTGCGTCGATCCGCACCGGGTCCACGTCGAGGGTTTTTCCAGCGGTGCCAACATGTCCGCGCGGCTGGCGTGCGACGCCCCGGCGGTGTTCGCTTCGGTGGCCGCCTACGCGGGCGTGTCACCTTCGTTCACCGGCAGCCCGTGCGAGCCGGCGCGGCCGATCTCGGTGGGCTTGTTCCACAGCGACGCCGACTTGATCAGCCTGCCCCCGCTCGCCGTGGCCCACCGCGACGAATGGCTCCGGCGGGACGGCTGCCCGGTCACGCCGGTGACCGAGCCGGGTGTCCCGGTCGAGGCGTCCGCCTACGGCCCGTGCCGCGCGGGCGTCCAGGTGGTCTGGCGGGTCTACCACGGCAGTCACTTCTGGCCGGCCGGCGGCGACCGGGCCGACATCGCCGACCGGATGTGGGCCTTCTTCCAGCGCAACCCGCTCCCGTGAGCCCCGTTCACCGGGAGAGCACCGCCGCGAGCTCGTCCCGGCCCGCTCCGCCCGTCTTGCGGTAGACGGCCTTGAGGTGCTCGTTCACGGTGTGCACCGAAACCTCCAGCAGCCGGGCGATCTGCTTCGCCGGGATGCCCTCGCGGAGGTGCGCCAGGACGGCGCGCTCCCGCCCGGTGACGCCGTACCAGGACGCCAAGGCCGGCAGCAGCTCGCGGCCGGCCTGCTGGACGAGCACGGCCACGTCGCCCCGGCCGTCGGCATCGAGGGCCTGCCCGTGGACGCTGACCCAGCGCCCGGCGTAGGCCGAGGGGAGGCAGGCCACCGGG
>NZ_JAAGNB010001067.1:0-5171 GCF_010550475.1 Amycolatopsis sp. SID8362 | reverse complement strand
CGCGCGCCCGCAGACGCGGTCCACTCGCGACGCGACCGCCTCGGCCGCCAGCCCGGCGGGCACCAGGAGCACGCCACCGTCCCCTTTGAACGTCACCAGGACGCCCGGTTGACTGTCCAAATCGGACCGGACCGCGCGGAAAAGGTCAGTAGCCGCACGGGAACCCGCCGACGCGGGCAGCGAAGGCAGGTGGAAAACCACGACGTCGTAGCTCTCCGCCAGGTCGCGCCGCCGGACCGGACGGCCCGAAAGCAGGCTGGCCGCCAGGTTCTGGCGGTCCTCGCGCCGCTCCCAGTCGAGCTCGTCGCGCTCCTTCAGGTACGCCGAGGCGACGCGCGGCATCACCTCGCCGAGGAAGTCCAGCATCCGCGCGCCGAGCAGCGCGCGGTCGCCGTCCGCCAGGTCCCACGCGACGCTCGCGGCCAGCGGGTAGATCTTCAGCACGGCGTCCAGGGGCAGGCCGTCGCGGGCCCGCTCGGCGCCCCACGCGATCGGCAGCGCCAACTCCCGCTCGGTCGGCCGCCGGTCCTCCGCGACCGTCGTCAGGAACAGCTCGAACACCGCGCGCGCGTTGGCGACCAGGTCGCCTTCCAGCACGCTCGCCGGCAGCAGCCGGTACGCCGGGATCTCGGCGGCGCACCGGGCGATCATCGCGGCCGCGATCTCCCCGGCCCGGGGGAACAGCGCGTCGACGGCGTCCATAGCCGACATTGTCACCGTGCACAAACGGCCACGGCAAGTTTCTGCGTGTTTTGCCAGCAGACAGCGTTGATCAAGGGGCGCATGCTGTGCATGACAACCAGACGAAGGGACTTCGCCATGTCGCGGGGAACGAAACGATGGCTGGCCGCGATCGGCCTGGCCGGCGCGCTGGTGCTGAGCGCGGCGGTCCCGGCCCAGGCGGCCGCGGGCGGCAACAACGACTTCGCGTGCCGTCCGAGCGCCGCCCACCCGAACCCGGTCGTGCTGCTCCACGGCACCTTCGCCACCTACTACGAGGACCTCAACTTCCTCCAGGCCGACCTCGCCGCCCGCGGCTACTGCACGTTCTCCCTGACCTACGGCGCCTACCCGCAGTTCCCGTTCGTCGGCGGCCTCAAGCCGGTCGCGGAGTCGTCGCTGGAGATCAAGGGCTTCGTCGAAAAGGTCCGCGCGGCCACCGGCGCGGCGAAGGTCGACGTCGTCGGGCATTCCGAAGGCGGCCTCCAGTCGATCTACCTGGCCAAGATGCAGGGCATCCAGAGCGAGATCGGCAAGGTCGTCGCGATCGCCCCGCCGACGCACGGCGCCAACGCGTCCGGGCTCCTGACGCTGGCCTACACGCTGCTCGGCAAGTCCACGTGGGACACGATCGTGAAGACGATCGGCCTGCCGATCTTCGCCGACGAACTCGACGGCGGCGCGGCGATCGTCGCGCTCAACACCGGCCCGGTCGCCCAGCCCGGCATCGGCTACACGATCATCACCTCCCGCTACGACGAGCTGGTGACCCCGACGGAGACGTCTTTCATCCGCGAGCCCGGCGTGCACAACACCTACGTCCAGGACTCGTGCCCGTCCGACCCGGTCGGCCACATCGGCGAGGCGTACGACCTGAACGTCTGGCACCTGGTGCGCAACGCCCTCGACCCGGCGAACGCGGCGCCGATCAAGGTCTGCGCGGTGGGCTCGCCGGGCTGAGTCAGCCGGTCGGCAGGCCGATCCGGTCGCGCTCGAGGGTCGCGCGCAGCCGGGACATGGCCCGGACGGCGGCGTCGTCGAAGGCGTCGCCGACCAGCTCGGTCAGCAGCTCGGCGCAGGTCCGGCCGGCCGCATCGGCCAGGCTCGCCCCGGCGGCGGTCAGCACGAGGAGCGACGACCGGCGGTCGGCCGGGTTCGGCTGCCGGGCGATCCACCCGTGCCGCTCCAGGCGGTCGACGCCCTTGCTGGTCGCGCCGATGCCGATGGCGAACTCGGCGGCCAGGTCTGCTACGCGGGAGCCCGGGTGTTCCCGCAGGTGGCGCAGGAATTCGTACTGCGACATGACGATCCCGTGCCGCTCGCGCAGCCGGTCGTTGAGCGCGTTGTAGAGCCGCGTCTCGCAACGCACCAGGTCGGCGAAGAAGGCGCGGGGGTCTCCCGATTTAGATGCCACGGCATATACTGTAGCGGCATCTACTTGGGAGGGCTCCGATGAGCAGGGAACAGCGGGCGAAGGTCGACGCGATGCTGCGCGCACCGAAGCCAGACGGGCCGCGGTCGGTCGAGACGATCCGGGCGGGGTTCGCGGCGCTGATGGCCACGATGATCGTGCCGAAGGAGATCCGGACCGCCGAAGCCAAGCTCGGCGACCGCCGGGCCCTGCGGGTCGAGCCGGCCGGCGACCCGCGTCCCGGGACGATCCTGTACTTCCACGGCGGCTCGTTCGTCTTCGGCTCGCCGGAGACCGCGCTCTCGCTGACCGGGAACCTGGTCGCCAGGACCGGGTTCACGGCGTTGTCGCTCGACTACCGGCTGGCCCCGGAGCACCCGTTCCCGGCCGCGAGCGACGACGCGCTCGCCGCCTACCGGGCCCTGCTCGAAAGCGGGGTGGACCCCGTCGCGTTCGCCGGGGACTCGGCCGGTGGCGGCCTCGCCGTCACGACCTGCCTGCGCGCCCGCGCCGCCGGCCTCCCGATGCCGGCGGCGGTCGTGGCCTTCTCCCCCGGCCTCGACGGCACCCGCACCGGCGAAAGCATGCGGACGAAGGCGGCCGCCGACCCGATCCTCACGCGCGAGGGCCTCGACTACACGGGCGCGCTGTACTTCGCGGGCCAGGACCCGCACCACGAGCTGATCAGCCCCGCCGTGCTGGCCGACCTGACCGGCTTCCCGCCGTTGCTGCTCCAGGTCGGCACGAACGAGCTGCTCCTGGACGACTCGACGCGCCTGGCCGCCCGCGCGCGAGCCGCCGGGGTGGACGTCGTCCTCGACGTCACCGCCGACGTCCCGCACGTGTTCCAGGCCTACGCCGGGGTCCTCGACGAGGCCGACCAGGCCCTCGACCGCGCCGCCCTCTTCCTCACCCAGCACCTCCGCGCCCTCAAGGTGTGAAGATCCGGTCAGGATCGGGTGGTGGCCGTGTCAGGACGCCTAACCTCGATCTCGTGTGCGCACGTGTACTGGTCGCCGAGGACGACGAGAAGCAGGCCGAAGTCCTCCGGCTCTACCTCGAGAGCGAGGGCCACACCGTGGTGCTCGCGCCGGACGGCCGGGCCGCCCTCGACGAAGCCCGCCGCGACCGCCCCGACCTGCTGGTCCTCGACGTGATGATGCCGAAGGTCGACGGCCTCGACGTCTGCCGGGTGCTGCGGCAGGAGTCCGACGTGGCGGTGCTGATGCTCACCGCCCGCGCCACCGAGGACGACCTGCTGCTCGGCCTCGACCTCGGCGCGGACGACTACCTGACCAAGCCGTACAGCCCGCGGGAGCTGATGGCCCGGGTCCGGACGCTGCTGCGGCGGACCGCCGGCCGGCGCGAGCCACCGGACACGGCGTTGCGCGCCGGCGCGCTGCGGCTCGATCCGGTGCGGCACGAGGTGTCCGTCGCCGGGCGCCCGGTGGAGACCACCCCGGGCGAGTTCCAGCTGCTGGAGACGCTGATCCGGCAGCCGGGCCGGGTCTTCACCCGGCGGCAGCTGCTGGAGCTGACCCGCGGCGACGACCGGTTCGTCAGCACCCGGATCATCGACGTCCACGTGCTCAACCTGCGCAAGAAGCTCGAACCGGACCCGCAGAAGCCGGTCTACCTGCGGACGGTGTTCGGTGTGGGCTACAAGCTGACCCCCGAAGATGGCGCGTAGCTTCCCGAGGCGGCGCAGTCTCGTCGTCCGGCTCACCGCCGTCTCGCTGCTCATCGCGCTCGCCTCCATCGCCGCGACCGCGTGGCTCGCGGTGCAGACCACCACCCGCGCGATCCAGCAGGAGCAGGGCCAGGCGCTCTCCGGCGACGCGACGATCTACACCGAACTGCTCGGCTTCGCGGCGGCCAACCACACCTGGGGCCAGGTCGGCCCGCGGCTGAAAGCGCTGTCCGAGCAGACCGGCCGGCGGATCGTGCTGACCACCCTCGACCGGCACGTCTTCGGCGACTCCGGCGGCACCCCGGTCACGCTGCCGGTCAAGGCGACCGCGTCGGTCGACCCGCTGCACGTCGACCCGGTGCTGCTGCCCCAGGCCGGGACGAGCGGGATCGACCCGCGCGCGGCCGGTCCCTTCCGGCTGCCGGCCGCCGAGCGCGACGACCTCGCCTCGGTCGCCACGAAGACCGCCGCCTGCCTCGCCGCGGTCGGCCTCCCCAGCCAGGTGCGCGAGTCGCCGAGCGGACGGCCGCAGCTCGCCGGGCTCGATCCGCTGTCCGCGCGCTACTTCGCCGCGAAGTGCGGGCTCTACGAGCTGGCCGTGCCGACGCCGACCGAGCAGGCCGCGCTCGACAGCCTCAACGAAGCCGTCAACCGCTGCCTGCGAAGCCAGGGCGCCGAGGACGTGAAGCTCGGCCTCGACCTGGAAGTCCTCGGCGTCACCGACCAGCGGCCGACCCAGGGCTGCATCGACTCGGCCCGCCGCGAACAGCTGACGCCGTTCGTCGCGCCGCCCGCGTTGCTGTTCACGCTCGGGCCGGGCGGGTCGCAGCTGCCGACGTTCACGCTGTCGCGGGAAAACCTCACGCGGATCCTCGCGGTGACCGGCGGCGTGCTCGTGCTGGCCGTCGCGCTCACCGTGCTGGTCGCGACCCGGCTGTCCCGCCCGCTGCGGGCGCTGACCGAAGCGGCGAAGCAGGACCGTCCGGCGCCGGTGAAGTCGCGTGACGAGGTCGGCTACCTCGCGGCCGCGTTCAACGACCTCACCGCGCGGCGGGAGCGCATCGAGGAGCTGCGCAAGGCGATGGTCAGCGACATCGCACACGAGCTGCGCAACCCGCTCAACGTCATCCGCGGCCGGCTGGAGGCCGCCGAGGACGGCCACCTCCCCTTCGACCGCGCGCTGAGCGCGTCGCTGCTCGAAGAAACGGTGCTGCTGCAGCACAACGTCGACGACCTCCAGGACCTCGCCGCCGCCGACGCCGGTCAGCTGCGCCTGCACCCCGAGCCGCTCGACGCGGCCGAGCTGGCCGGCCAGGTCGCCGTCGCCCACGCCGACCGGGCCGCCGCGGC
>NZ_JAAGNB010001019.1:0-4304 GCF_010550475.1 Amycolatopsis sp. SID8362 | reverse complement strand
GCTGCCCGGCCGCGTCCGGCTGGTCTTCCAGCCCGCCGAGGAGGTCATGCCCGGCGGCGCGCTGGACATGATCGCGGCCGGCGCGCTCGACGGCGTCGAGCGGATCTACGGCCTGCACGTCGACCCGCGCCTCGAAGTGGGTTCGGTCGGCCTGCGCGTGGGCGCCCTGACGTCCGCGGCGGACCTGATCGAGCTGCGGCTCACCTCGCCGGGCGGCCACACGTCCCGGCCGCACCTGACGGCCGACCTGGTCCACGCGCTGGGCACGGTGATCACCGGGCTGCCGGCGCTGCTCTCGCGCCGGGTCGACCCCCGTTCCGGCACCGTCCTGGTGTGGGGCGCGGTCCACGCGGGCCAGGCCGCCAACGCGGTGCCCCAGGACGGTGTCCTGCGCGGCACGCTCCGCACGGCCGACCACGAGGTCTGGACGTCGCTGGAGCCGCTGGTGGCGTCCTCTGTGGAGTCCCTGCTGGCCCCGACCGGCGTCGGCTTCTCGCTGGACTACCGCCGCGGCGTCCCGCCGGTGGTCTCGGACGCGGACTCGACGGCGCTGATGCGCGCGGGTGTCGAAGCCGCCCTCGGCGAGGGCGCGGTGGCCGGCACCGAGCAGTCCTCCGGCGGGGAAGACTTCGGCTGGTACCTCGAGCACATCCAGGGCGCGTTCGCCCGCTTGGGTGTCTGGTCCGGCCCGCCGGCGCCGCAGTCGGACATCCACCGCCCCACGTTCGTCCTCGACGAGCGTTCCCTGCTCTGCGGGGTCCGCACGCTGGTCCACACCGCTTTGGCGGCGCTCGCCTGAGCGAGGTTGTCCACAGCTTCACCGAGTTGTCCACAGGCCGTGAAACGGCCCTTCCCTCGATCGGGGGAAGGGCCGTTTTGCGCGCCCGCGAACCGGCGGGCAAACTGGACGACGGCCCGCCGCGCGAGCCCCGCCGTCCTGCTGTTTTCGTTGTGCGGCAAGGAGATTCACGTTCGCCCGGAGCCGGGCCGAAGCCGGCATGCACATGCCGGCCGGCGCGCTCGACGGGGTGCCCGCGTGCTCTCGCGCGGGCTCGTGGTAGCGCTCAGGCCACCGAGTTGTCCACAGGGTGTGGAGTCAGCCGCTGATGCCCGAACAGGGCCGGGTCCGCAGGTCGTCGACGTAGTCCGCCGGCGCTCCGGCCGCCTCCGCGGCGTCGGCCAGTACGCCCAGGTACCGCGCCGACGGCAGACCGCCCTCGTAGGCGTCCAGGACGTACAGCCAGGCCAGCGCCGAGCCGTCCATGGTCTGGACCCGGAGCCGGATCTTCGTGTGCATCCCGAGCTCGCCGCCTTCCCAGCGGTCGAGCCCGTCCTCGTCCAGGGGCGTCACGTCGTAGAGAACGACGAAGACCCGGGATCCCGGGTCTTCGACGATCGTGGCCAGGGCACCTTCCCAGCCGAGGTCCTCGCCGCCGAAGGTCAGGCGCCACCCCTCCAGCCAGCCGGTGCCGGCCATCGGAGAGTGCGGCGCGCGCTCCAGCATCTGGGCGGGCTCCATGTTCGATCCGTACGCGGCATACAACGGCACGCCGACAGCCTAGCGACCTCTCCCTCGCCCGAGTGGACGCACTCGCCGTGTTCGCCCACTTCAGTGTCCGGACACCTGCGCCGCGTACGGTGAGAGCACCGCACACGAGCACATCGAGGAGGACTCAGGTGACCAGGATCGTGATCATGGGCGGGGGCCCGGCCGGCTACGAAGCCGCGCTCGTCGCGGCCCAGCACGGCGCCGACGTCACGATCGTCGAACGGGACGGCCTGGGCGGCGCCTGCGTGCTCTACGACTGCGTCCCGTCGAAGACGTTCATCGCGAGCTCCGGCGCGCTGGCGAAGATGCACGACCTCGGCGAGCTCGGCATCAACACCGACCTGGCCGACACCAGCATCGACCTCCCGACCGTGCACGGCCGCGTGAAGGGCCTCGCGCTCGCGCAGTCCGCCGACATCCGCGCCCGTGTCCAGCGCGAAGGCGTCCGCGTCGTCATCGGCGAAGCGCGCTTCTGCGACGAGGAAACCGGCCTGGCCACCCACAAGGTCGCCGTGACGACCAAGGACGGCACCGAGGCCCTGCCCGCCGACGTCGTCCTGATCGCGACCGGCGCCACCCCGCGCGTCCTCCCCGGCGCGGTGCCGGACGGCGAGCGCATCCTCGACTGGCGCCAGCTCTACGAGCTCCAGGAGCTGCCGGAGCACCTCGCCGTGATCGGCTCGGGCGTCACCGGCGCCGAGTTCGCGTCCGCCTACACCGAGATGGGCGTCAAGGTCACCGTCGTCTCCAGCCGCGACCGCGTCCTCCCGCACGAGGACGCCGACGCCGCCGCGGTGCTCGAAGAGGTCTTCTCCCAGCGCGGCACGACCGTGGCGAAGCAGGCGCGCGCCGACCGCGTCGAGCGCACCGACAAGGGCGTCGAGATCCACCTCGCCGACGGCCGCGTGATCGAAGCCAGCCACGCGCTGATGACCGTCGGGTCGATCCCGAACACCCAGGACATCGGCCTCGACAAGGTCGGCATCGCCCCCGGCCCCGGCGGGTTCATCACCGTCGACCGCGTATCGCGCACCTCCGTTCCCGGGATCTACGCCGCCGGTGACTGCACCGGCGTGCTCATGCTGGCCTCGGTGGCGAGCATGCAGGGCCGCATCGCGATGTGGCACGCGCTGGGCGAAGGCGTCGCGCCGATCAAGCTCAAGACCGTCGCCGCCAACGTGTTCACCCACCCGGAGATCGCCACCGTCGGCATCAGCCAGCAGGCGATCGACTCCGGCGAGGTGCCCGCGCGCACCATCATGCTGCCCCTGGCCACCAACGCGCGCGCGAAGATGGAGGGCCTCCGCCGAGGCTTCGTGAAGCTGTTCTGCCGCCCCGCCACCGGCGTGGTCGTCGGTGGCGTCGTCGTGGCGCCGCAGGCGAGCGAGCTCATCCTTCCCATCGCGCTCGCCGTCCAGAACCAGCTCACAGTGGACCACCTGGCACTGACATTTTCGGTCTACCCGTCGCTGTCGGGCTCGATCACCGAGGCCGGGCGCCAGCTCATGCGCCACGACGATCTGGACTGATCCGGTAGGCAACCCGTCGCGCCCTGTCGCGTCTTGTCGGGGTAAGGCTTGAAGACGCGAAGGGTGCGATGGTGCGCAAGACGGTGGTTTTCGTTGCGGCAGCGGTGATCGGTGCGACGGCGCTGGCGGCGCCCGCGACGGCGCAGAGCGGCGGTCCCGCGGCACCCGCGCCGGCCGGCAGCGTCCAGCTCAACGTCAACACCGCGATCAACCGGACGCTCGTGGACAAGTACGTGCGCGACGCGCCGAACGTCGCGCTGGCCAAGTGCGAAGGCGCTTCGCCGAAGTTCGCCTCGCCGGTGCTGGACTTCGCCAACTACACCCCGGGCCCGTTCATGGGCGCGGACGCGAACATCAGCGCGGACGCCACCCTCAAGCCCGGCACGGCCGCGGGCGAGTACCCGCTGACCGTCACCTGCGGCGGCCAGACGTACACCACGAAGTTCACGGTGCCGGCGGCGCAGGTGGCGAAGGTGCCGTCCGGTGCCGCGAAAGCGGGCGACGGCAGCATGGCAGGCTGATTTTCTTTTGTCGGAACCGCCCCGGAGTTCGCTCCGGGGCGGTTTTTTATGTCGCTTTCGTGACCTTCGGGCGCAACCCGCCCCAGGCAGAGGCGTCTTAGGGGGTATAGGCGAGCGGACGAAGCCGAGGCAAGGGGAACTGTGATCGGTGTCCGCGAAATGGCTGAGCCGAATCATTCCACAGGGGAGAAAAGAATGAAGAATTCTGTCGTCGTCGCGGGCGTCGCCGCGGCTTTCCTCGTTCTCGCGCCCGGCGCCGCGCTCGCGAGCACCGCGCCCAGCGCTTCGCCGACTGCGACGCCCACGGCGCCGTCCTCCTCCCAGGAGGCGCCGCCGGACCACGTGGGCGTCCCGAAGGCGTACGTCCGCGTGATGCCGAAGATCGCCCGCTCCGCCACGAAGGTGGAAATCCGTGTCGGCTGCGCCGCCGAGGGCACGCACGGCTTGACCTCGCCGGCGCTCACCATCGGCGCGCTGCGCCGCACCGGCCCGCAGAACGACCCGGCGATCGCGCCGGCCGCCGTCGCGACCGCGGTCGTGAAGCAGGTGAAGCCGGGCGTCTACCCGGTGTCGTTCTTCTGCGGCGGCGCGGAGGTCAGCACCAAGATCACCGTTCTGGGTGGTTCGAAGCAAGTCACCAAGGTGCCGGCCGGGGCGCCGCAGACCGGCGGCACGGACGGCCCGGTCGACGGCTCCGGCGCGCCG
>NZ_JAAGNB010000978.1:0-3664 GCF_010550475.1 Amycolatopsis sp. SID8362 | reverse complement strand
CGGGCAGCACCGCCAGCTGCCCGGCCGGGTCCGGCTCGCCCAGCTGCGCCGCCGTGCGCACCCCGGGGATCCCCGCCAGCGCCTCCGGCACCGCCACGCCACCACCTCCAGCACCACGTACTCGCACCGGAGACACCCGCGTGAGGAAGCCACAGGCGAACCCAGGAGAATCATCGAACACTTGTTCGCATAGTGCGAGACGGCAGGGCCCCGTGTCAAGCCGGGCTCAACCGATCGGGGACCCCGGGCGTGTCCACGGCACACCCACCCAAGGAGGCAACCGTGAACGACACCACCCCGCCGGACGACCCGATCGGCCCGCCCGCGCTCCCCCGGGCCTCGAACGCCGTCGACCGCCGGCAAGCGCTGACCGGCCGGCGCGAACGGCGGACCGTGCCCGGCGCCACCACGCTGATCACCTGGCCCACCATCGGCCTGCGGGAGGACTGACGCCGGAGGCCCGTGAACCCCGACACTCCAGCGAAGCTCGGCTTGACCTCGATCGTTAGTCGCTACAAGTATTGCACTCCGCAAAACCTTTAGCGACGAACGGAGGCCCTGATGAGCGGCGGAACCCCGCCCCGTGCCACCCACTTGGGTGACTTCCAGGTCCGGCCGCGCATGCTGCTGATCGCCGCGCTCGCCGTGCCCGTCGGCGCCGCCGCGGCGGTGGCCGCGCTCGCGCTGCTGAAGCTCATCGGGCTGATCACGAACCTGGTCTTCTACCAGCGGTTCGACACCGCGCTCGTGGCGCCGGGCGGCAGCGCGCACCCGTGGTGGCTGGTGCTGACCGCGCCGGTGGCCGGGGCGCTCGTCATCGGCGTGCTGGCCCGGTTCGGGTCGGAGAAGATCCGCGGGCACGGCATGCCCGAGGCCATCGAGGCGATCCTCACCGGCGAGAGCAAGGTCGCACCGCGCGTCGCCGTGCTGAAGCCGGTGTCCGCCGCGATCAGCATCGGCACCGGCGGGCCGTTCGGGGCCGAGGGCCCGATCATCATGACCGGCGGCGCCGTCGGGTCGATCCTCGCGCAGCTGCTGCACCTGTCCGCAGACGAGCGCAAGACCCTGCTGGTGGCCGGCGCGGCGGGCGGCATGGCGGCGACGTTCAACGCCCCGCTGGCGTCGATCCTGCTGGCGGTGGAGCTGCTGCTGTTCGAATGGCGGCCGCGCAGCTTCGTGCCGGTCGCCGCCGCCGTCGTGACCAGCACGCTGTGCCGCGGGTTCTTCCTCGGCACCGAACCGGTCTTCGGCCTGCCCGCCGCCCCCGCGCCCGGCCCGGGCGCCGACGTGCTCGCGCTCGTGCCCGGCATCACCGGCGGCCTGCTCGCCATCGCCGCGACGGCGCTGGTCTACCTCGCCGAGGACGGCTTCGCCCGGTTGCCGATCCACTGGATGTGGTGGCCGGCCATCGGCGGGCTCGTCATCGGCGCCGGCGGCCTGATCGAGCCGCGCGCCCTCGGCGTCGGCTACGACGTGATCGACCAGCTGCTCACCGGGCACGCGACGACTTCGCTGATCATCGGCGTGCTGGTGGTGAAGACGCTGATCTGGTCGCTGTCGCTCGGCTCGGGCACGTCCGGCGGCGTCCTGGCCCCGGTGTTCATGATCGGCGCGGCCCTCGGCGCCGCGGAAGGCGGGCTGCTCCCCCACGTGACGGCGGGGTTCTGGGCGGTGTGCGGCCTGGCCGCGGTGGTCGGCGGCGTCATGCGCTCGCCGCTGACCGGCATCGTGTTCACCCTCGAGCTCACCCACGCGTGGAACGCCCTGCTGCCGCTCGTGGTGGCCTCGGTGTCGGCGTACGCGGTGTCGGTGCTGCTGCTCAAGCGGTCCGTGCTGACCGAGAAGATCGCCCGCCGCCGGCTGCACCTCACGCGCGAGTACTCGACCGACCCGCTCGAGGCGTTCTTCGCGCACGAAGTGATGACGGCGAACCCGGTGGTGCTCGACCACGACGAGCCGCTCGCGGACACCCTGCCGCACACCCGTCACGCCACGCTGTACCCGGTCGTGGATGGCTCGCGGCAGCTGGTCGGCGTGACCACCCGGCACGCTTTGCTGACGTCCGAAGGCGAGACGGTCGCCGACGCGACCACGGCGCCGCTGGCGTCGTGCCACCCCGACGAGACGCTCCGCGAGGTGGCCAACAAGCTCGCGGCCGGCCACGTGACCCGGGCGCCGGTCGTCGACCGCGCCGAACCCGGGCGCGTGCTCGGCGTGATCACGCTCGCCCAGCTGCTGCACGCCCGGCGCCGCGACCTCCACGAGGAGCACCACCGCGAGCGCGTGCTCGCTGTGACGCGCGTCGCGGTCACGTCCGCCGCCGCCACCTCGTCCAGGGGGTGAAGCGAGAAAAGAGGACGAAATGCGCCGGATCCTGATCGTCGGTGGCGGGTACGCGGGCTTCTACACCGCCTGGAAGCTGGAAAAGAAGCTGCGGCGCGGCGAGGCCGAGGTCACCCTCGTCGACCCCCGCCCCTACCTGACCTACCAGCCGTTCCTGCCCGAGGTCGTCGCCGGATCGGTCGAGGCGCGGCACGCCGCCGTGTCGCTGCGGCGGCACCTGCGGCGGACCCGGCTCGTCGCCGGGAAGGTCACCGCCATCGACCACGCGCACCACGTGGTCGCCGTGCGGCCGGCCGACGGCGAACCCTTCGAGCTCGGCTACGACACCATCGTCGTCACCGCCGGCGCGGTCACCCGGACCCTGCCCGTGCCGGGCATCGCCGAGCAGGCCATCGGGCTCAAGCACGTCGAAGAGGCCGTCGCGATCCGGGACCGGCTGCTGACCGCGTTCGACCGCGCCGCCGCGCTGCCGGCCGGGCCGGAACGGCGGAAGCTGCTCACCGTCGCCTTCGTCGGCGGCGGCTTCTCGGGCGTCGAGGGCTTCGGCGAACTGCTGTCGCTCGCGACCGCGCTGCTGAAGCGCTACCCCGAACTGCACCGCGACGAACTGGGCTTCCACCTCGTCGAGGCGTCGGGCCGCATCCTGCCCGAGGTCACCGACCGGCCGGGGCGCTGGGTCGTGCGGGAGCTGACCCGGCGCGGCGCGCGCGTCCACCTGGACACGCGGGTGACGTCGGCGGAGGACGGCCACGTGCGGCTCTCGACCGGCGAGGAGTTCGACGCCGGGCTGATCGTCTGGACCGCGGGCAACGGCGCCAACCCCGTGATCGGCAGGCACACCGACCTGCCCGTCGACGAACGCGGCTACCTCGTCGTGCGGCCGGATCTGCGGGTCGAGGGCGTCGCGGACGCCTGGGCCGCCGGGGACGACGCCGCCGTGCCCGACCTCGCCTCGCCGGTGCCGGGCGCGCGGACCGTGCCCAACGCCCAGCACGCCTACCGGCAGGGAAAGCTGTTGGCGCGCAACATCATCGCGACGCTGCGCGGCCGGGCACCGAAGGCGTACGTCCACCACAGCCTCGGCGCCATCGCGACGCTCGGGCTGGGCCGCGGCATCTTCCAGTACCGGCGGCTGGTCGTCACCGGGCTGCCGGCGTGGCTGATGCACCGCGGCTACCACGTGCTCGCCGTGCCCACCTGGGAGCGCAAGGTCCGGGTGCTCGCGGTGTGGCTCACGCAGGCACTGTTCGGCCGCGACATCCTTTCGCTGGCTTCGGTGCAGCACCCGCGGGACGCGTTCGTGGCGGCGGGCCTCCCCCCC
>NZ_JAAGNB010000918.1:0-4219 GCF_010550475.1 Amycolatopsis sp. SID8362 | reverse complement strand
CGCGATGGCGCTCGCCCTGCGCCGGCTGGACGGCACGCCGTTCCGCGCCGAAGCCGGGTCGGCGCTGCGCAAGCTCGTCGCCGCCATGCAGAAGGACGACGCCGCCGCGGCGCAGGACCTCGCCGCCCGCGTCCACCTGCTCGGGGACGCGGGCAGCCCACCGCCGATGCCGCACGTGCTCGGCACCCGCCGCGTCCTGCGCATCGGGTACGCCGACCGGGAAGGAGCCGTCACGCGCAGGGAAATCGAGCCGCTCGGCTACGTCGGCAAGCCCGACCACTGGTACCTGGTGGCCTGGTGCCGGCTGCGCGAGGAGGTCCGGGTCTTCCGCACCGACCGCATCACGTCCATCGCCGCGACCGCCGAGGTGCCCCCGCCCCGCCCACTGCGGCGCGAGGACCTCGACATTCCTTACGGCGTCGTCGAGCAGCTCACTTTGGCGGGGTGAACACGGAAAAATGGTTGCCGGCGGGATCGAGCAGGTGCGCGAACGTGACGCCGACGGGGTTGACGACCGGGGGCCGCTGCACCTTGCCCCCGGCGGCTTCCGCGCGCTCGCAGGCGGCGGCGACGTCCTCGACGAGCACGGTGAAGATCGCGTAGTCCCCGGCTCCCGTGGCGAGCCCGCCGCGCGAGCCGCCGGTGTCGATCACGCGGTAGGCGGGGTCGGGGCTCGCCGACTCGTCCTGGACGGCCTTCCAGCCGAAGACGTCGCCGTAGAACCGTTCGGCGGCCGCCGGGTCGGTGGCGCCGATCTCGAACCAGGCGACGTCGTTGAATCCGGGCATGGGGTTCCTTTCACTGCCACGCCGGGCGTTTCCCGGCTCCGCCCACTGTGGGCGGTGGCGGCGACAGCCCCCTGTCGGTGTTTAGCGAACTTCTTCCAGCGCCTTCAGGAACGCGTCCGTCGTCGCGCGGTCACGCACGGCCAGCCGCAGGTGGTCCGGGCCGAGGCCGGGGAAGGTGTCGCCGCGCCGGACCGCGTAGCCGGCGTCCCGCAGCCGGCCCCGCACCGCGGCCCCGTCCGGGATCCGCACGAGCACGAACGGGCCGCGCGGGTCGCCCAGCACCGGCACACCGGCCGAAGCCAGCCCGGACACCAGGTATTCGCGATCTTCCTCCGCGGCTACCGCCAGCTTCTCGGCTTCTTCCAACGAGCTTGGGCGGCAGCACGCGACGGTGGCGACCGCGGCCAACGTGGACACCGACCACGGCACCTGCACCGCCCGCAGCCGCTCGACGACTTCGGCTTCGGCGAGCACGTACCCCGCCCGCAGCCCGGCCAGGCCCCACGTCTTCGTCAGGCTCCGCAACACGACGACGCCGGGGTGCCCGGCGGCCAGGCTTTCCCCCTCGCCGGGAACGGCGTCCAAGAACGCCTCGTCCACCACGAGCAGCCGCCCGGGCCGCGTCAAGGCCAGCAGCGCGGAAGCGGGGTGCAGCACCGAAGTCGGGTTGGTCGGGTTGCCGACGAACACCAGGTCCGCGTCGGCCGGGACCAGCGCCGGGTCGAGGACGAACCCGTCCGCTTCGGCCAAGACGACTCGCTCGACCGCGTGCCCGGCGGCCCGCAGCGCGGCCTCGGGCTCGGTGAACTGCGGGTGCACGACGACCGCCCGGCGCGGCTCCAACGCCGACGCCAGCAGCGTGAACGCCTCCGCCGCGCCGGCGGTGACCAGGACTTCGTCCACCGCACGCCCGTGCCGCGCGGCCACCGCCGCCGCGGCTTCCGCGGAGGAGGGATAAGCCGCGAGGGTGTCCAAAGCGGACGCCAGCTCGTCGCGCAGCCACGCGGGTGGCCGCGGGAGGCGGACGTTCACCGCGAGGTCCACCAGCCCCGGCCCGACTTCGCGGTCGCCGTGGTGGTGCAGGTCGTAGTCACGCATGGGCCCGGACCCGGGCCGCGAACCGCTCAGCCAGTTCGGGATAGCCCGCCCAGTGGACGTGCAGGTAGGACGCGTGCAGCGTCGGCGAAGCGAAGCCGTCCAGCTGCCGGTCCCAGCCCCAGGCCGCCGTAGCGCCGTGCGACGGCGTCACCTCGGTGCGGTGGAACTCGTGCCCGGTGACGCGCTGCCCGGCCGCGGCCAGGAGGTTGTCCTCGACGGCCACCGCGCGCCGGTAGCCCAGCTTGCCGCGGGCGGTCATCTTCGCGTCCGCGGGCACCGCACCGACCATCGGGAGGCCATCCAGGGACTGGCACAGGTAAAGCAGGCCGGCGCATTCGGCGCTGACCGGCATCCCGCGCTCGATCGCCGAAGCGACCTGCGCGCGCAACGCCGTGTTCGCCGACAGCTCGGCCGCGTGCACCTCGGGGAACCCGCCGCCGAAGTACAGCCCGGCACACCCTTCGGGCAGTGCTTCGTCACGCAGCGGGTCGACGTCCACGACGTCCACCCCGCACGCGGCCAGCAGCTCGACGTTCTCGGTGTACCGGAAGGTGAACGCGCGTCCGCCGGCGGCCGCGACCGTCACGCGCGGACCGTCCACACCGGACGGTTCCCACGGCGGCGCGGAAAGCCGCGGCGCGCCCGACGCGATCCGGACGATCGCTTCGAGGTCGACACCCTCGGTGACCCACGCGGCCAGCGCGGGCAACACGTGCCGCGCTTCCGCGGCCCGTTCCGCCGCCGGAACGAGCCCGAGGTGCCTGCTCGGCGCGTGGATCTCCTCGTTGCGGTACAACGCGCCCAGCAGCGGGACGCCGGTGGCTTCCAGCGCGGACGCGATCTCGTCGAGGTGGCGCCGCGAGCCGAGCTTGTTGAGGATGACGCCGGCGAGCCGCACACGGTTGTCGTAGTGGGCGAAGCCGAGCACGGTCGCGGCGACGCTGCGCGAGGCGGCCGAGGCGTCGACGACCAGGACGACCGGGGCGTCGAGCAGCCGGGCGACGTGCGCTGTCGAGGCGTAGCCCTCGGTGCCGAGCGCGCCGTCGAACAGGCCCATCACGCCTTCGATCACGGCGATGTCGGCACCCGCGGAACCGTGGCGCAGCAACGGGATCAGCCGGTCCTCGCCCTGCAGGAAGGGGTCGAGGTTGCGCGCGGGCCGTCCGGTGGCGAGGGCGTGGTAGCCCGGGTCGATGAAGTCCGGCCCGACCTTGTGCCCGGACACCCGGTGCCCGGCCGCGCGCAGCGCCGCCATCAGCCCGGCGGCGATGGTGGTCTTGCCGTGCCCGGAACCGGGCGCGGCGACGACCACGCGCGCTACCACTCGATCCCCCGCTGGCCCTTCTGGCCGGCGTCCATCGGGTGCTTGACCTTCGTCATCTCGGCGACCAGGTCGGCGGCTTCGACGAGCTCGGGCGGCGCGTACCGGCCGGTGATGACGACGTGCTGGTGCCCGGGCCGCGAGGTCAGGGTGGAGACGACGTCGTCCACCTCGAGCCAGCCCCACTTGAGCAGGTAGGAGAACTCGTCGAGGACGTAGAAGTCGTGCGTCTCGGCGGCGAGGCGGCGCTTGATCTCGGCCCAGCCCTCGCGGGCGTTCGCCGCGTGGTCGTCTTCGGTGCCGGACTTGCGCGCCCAGCTCCAGCCCTCGCCCATCTTGTGCCACTCGACCGGCCCGCCTTCGCCGGTGTCGTCGTGCAGCTTGCCCAGCGCCTTGAACGCGGCTTCCTCGCCCACGCGCCACTTCGCCGACTTCACGAACTGGAACACGCCGATCGACCAGCCCTGGTTCCAGGCGCGCAGCGCCATCCCGAACGCGGCCGTCGACTTGCCCTTCATCTCGCCGGTGTGTACGGCGAGCAGCGGCCGGTTGCGGCGCTGGCGGGTGGTCAGCCCGTCGTTCGGGACGGTTTCCGGTTTGCCCTGCGGCATCAGGCGGCCCTTCCGGTCCGGGCGCGGACGGCGCTCGCCAGCGATTCGGCGGCGACGTCGGCGAGGGGTACGTGCTCGGCGCCGAGGTGGGCGGCGAGGTCGGCGGCCAGGCCGAGCCGCATCTTGCCGCTCTCGCAGTCCATGACGATCGTCGTGACGCCGTTCAGCAATCCGGCCGCGGCCTGGGCGCGCGCGACGGCGTCCGAGCCGCTGGTGGCGCGGCCGTCGGTGACGACGACGAGCAGCGGGCGGCGCCGTGGGTCGCGGATCTCCTCGACGCGCAGCACCCGCGCGGCCTCCAGGAGTCCTTCGGCCAGCGGCGTCCGGCCGCCGGTGGGCAGGCCCTCGAGGCGGGCCGCGGCGGCGTCGACGCTGATCGTCGGCGGCAGCGCGAGTTCGGC
>NZ_JAAGNB010000873.1:0-9176 GCF_010550475.1 Amycolatopsis sp. SID8362 | reverse complement strand
GTGGCCGCCCATTCCGGCCGGGCCAGCGAGCCCGGCAGGCGGATTTCCCGCAGCCACGCGTGCGCGTCGGGGGTGATCGCGCGCACCGCGTGGTCGGCGCCCACCACGATGACGCCCGGCGGCAGGTCCGGCCCGGACGGCCGCAGGGACGGTGTCGTGACGTACCGGCGCGAGGCCGCGACGAGCGGTTCGGCGAGCCGCGCGACGCGCTCGACGTCGTCCTGCTCGAAGGGCCTGCCGCCCTGCTCGCGGAACAACGCGAGCGTCCCCCAGACCCCGTGCGGGCCCCGCAGCAGCAGGCGCAGTTCGCCGCTGAACCCGTTGTCCAGCAGGATGCGGTGCCCGCGCCGGTCGCGCGCGTCGACGACGTGGCCCAGCACGCCCCGGCGGACCAGCTCCGCCGGGTGGGCCGGCTCCCGGCCGGAGTAGCACGCGCTCAGCTGCGCCCGTTCGACGTTCGGGGCGAGCCGGTGCCAGAACCCGAACGACGGCATGTCCGTGCCCGGGGTCCGCCAGCACAGGTGGAGGGCGTCGTGCCCGGCCAGCCGGGTGACCGCACGCGAGACGGCTTCCCCCATTTCGTCCGCGGTCACCCCTTCCCTCGCGATTGAACAGAGTTCACGTTCTCTTCGGTCCGCGTCCGTTCTCACGGTTTCGAGTGTCCGGATCTTTCCGTTTCCGGAAAACGGATTTCCGCGTTTTCCGCGCTCGGCGCACGAAGATCCACCCTTTCGTGCACCTCGGCCTATCGCGGGTGTATCGAAAAACGCATACGGGACGGCAACCGCGCCCCGTCTTGACTGGCACGCATGACCGACAGCCAGCAAGCACCGGCCCGCAGCCGCGCGCCGGTGACGATCGGGGTCACCGTCTACGGGTGCGCACCCGACGAGGCCGCGCTCTTCCGGGAGCTGGCGGTCCGCTGCGGGGTCACGCCCACCATCACCGAAGCCGCCCTCTCCGAACGCAACGCGGGCCTGGCCGCCGGGAACCGGTGCGTCAGCATCGGGCACAAGACCCGGGTCGACGGCCCGGCGCTGCGGGCGCTCAGCCGGGCCGGCGTCGAGTACGTCTCCACCCGGAGCGTCGGCTACGACCACATCGACGTCGAATACGCGAAGTCCGTCGGCATCACCGTGGAAAACGTCGCCTATTCACCCGACAGCGTGGCCGATTACACCCTGATGCTCATGCTGATGGTGATCCGCGACGCGAAGTCCGTACTCCGCAAGGCGGACGTCCACGACTACCGGCTGAACGACGTCCGCGGGAAAGAACTGCGCGACCTCACCGTCGGGGTCGTCGGCACCGGACGCATCGGCGTCGCCGTCATGGACCGGTTGCGGGGGTTCGGGTGCCGGATCGTGGCGCACGACAGCGTGCCGCGGAACTCCGCCGACTACGTGCCGCTCGACGAACTCGTGCAGGTCAGCGACATCGTCACGCTCCACACGCCGTTGACCGCGGACACGCACCACCTCCTCGGCCGGCAGCGGATCGCGCGGCTCAAGCGGGGCGCGTTCGTCGTCAACACCGGACGCGGCCCGCTCCTCGACACCGAGGCGCTCGTCCGCGGGCTGGAGAGCGGGCGGCTGGGCGGCGCCGCGCTCGACGTCCTCGAAGGCGAGGAAGGCGTCTTCTACACCGACCACCGGGACGCGCCGCTCCGCTCGAAGGTGCTGTCCCGGCTGCAACAGCTGCCGAACGTCGTGATCAGCCCGCACACCGCCTACTACACCGAGCACGCGCTGAGCGACACCGTCGAAAACAGTCTCGTCAACTGCCTGAGCTTCGAAAGCGGGAACCACCATGGCTGACCTGAAAGTCGGGATCCTCTTCGGGGGTTTCTCCGAGGAACACCCCGTCTCCGTCAAGTCCGCGCACGAGGTCGCCAAGCACCTCGACCCCGGAAAGTACGAGCCGGTCTGGATCCGCATCACCAAGGACGGCGCCTGGGAGCTCTGCGATGGCCCCGGCGCCGAGCACGGCCGCCCGGTCGTGCTGTCGCCGGACGGGCTGCTCGTCCTTTCCGACGGGAAGTACGAGGTGATCCGGCTCGACGTCGTCCTCCCCGTGCTGCACGGCCGGTACGGGGAGGACGGCGCGGTGCAGGGTTTACTCGAACTGGCCGGCGTCCCCTACGCCGGCTGTGACGTCACCGGATCCGCGCTGTGCATGGACAAAGCGCTGACCTACCTGGTCACCGCGAGCGCGGGCATCGCCACGCCGAAGCACTGGGACGCGGACGAAGACCCGGGCGCCTTCAGCTATCCCGTCTTCGTCAAGCCCGCGCGCTCGGGATCCTCTTTCGGGGTCAGCAAAGTAGTGCGCGAGGAGGACCTGGCGGACGCGATCGAGGCCGCGCGGGAGTACGACGAGCGGGTGCTGATCGAGGAAGCGGTCGTCGGCAGCGAGATCGGGTGTTCCCTGCTGGGCACCGGTTCCGACCTGATCACGGGCGAGCTGGACCGGGTCGCGCTCACCCACGGGTTCTTCAAGATCCACCAGGAGGAGAACCCGGAAAGCGGGTCGGAGAACTCGGCGTTCATCGTGCCCGCGGACATCCCGGACGAGGCGCGGTCGCTGGTCCTGGAAACGGCGAAGGCCGTCTACCGCGCCTTGGGGTGCCGGGGGCTGGCCCGGGTCGACCTGTTCCTGAAGGACGACGGGACCGTCGTGCTCAACGAGGTCAACACCCTGCCCGGGCTGACCTCCTACAGCCGCTACCCGCGGATGATGGCCGCCGCCGGGCTGCCGCTCGGAGAAGTGCTCGACCGGCTGCTTTCGCTTGCGCTGCAGGGGAACCCGAGGTGAACGACGACTTCGTCTTCGTGGACGAGTGCGCGCCCGGGATCCGCTGGGACGCCAAGTACGCCACCTGGGACAACTTCACCGGCAGGCCCGTGGACGGCTACCTCGCCAACCGCGTCGCCGGCACCAGGGCGCTGGGCGCGGCCTTGGCGCGAGCCCAGGAGAAGGCCGAGACCCTCGGGTTCGGGCTGCTCCTGTGGGACGGCTACCGGCCGCAGCGGGCCGTCGACCGCTTCCTCCGGTGGTCGCGCGAACCCGAGGACGGCCGGACGAAACCGCGGCACTACCCGAACATCGCGCGCACGGAGATGTTCGAAAAGGGTTATGTGGCCGCGAAATCGGGGCACAGCCGGGGCAGCACCGTCGACCTGACGCTCTACCACCTGGCCACCGGCGAGCCGGCCGCGATGGGCGGTGGCCACGACCTGATGGACGCCGTCTCGCACCACGGGGCGGCCGGGATCACGGCCGCCGAGACGGAGAACCGGCGGCACCTCTGCACCATCATGGAGTCCTGCGGGTTCCGCCGGTACGACCGGGAATGGTGGCACTACACGCTGAACGACGAGCCTTACCCGGACACGTATTTCGACTTTCCCGTCCCCTGGCGCTCGTGACCCGGCACCCGCACGGTGACGCGCAACCCGCCGTCGAGGCGCGGCGTCAGCGTGAGGGTGCCGTCGTGGGCCCGGGCGATGCTGGCGACGATCGCCAACCCGAGCCCGACGCCCGCGTCGTCGCTCTTCACGCGTTCGGTGCCGCGCTGGAACGGCTCGGCCAGCGTCGCCACCAGCTCCGGCGCGAGCGGCGCGCCGGTGTTCTCGACGGTCAGCTCGACGCTCCCGCCGTGGACGCTGGTCTCGACCCACACCGTGCCCGCCTCCGCTCGGTTGTGGACGATCGCGTTGTGCACGAGGTTCGTCGTGAGCTGCAGCAGCAGCGCGGCCGAGCCGGTGGCGGCGGCCGGCACGCCGGACACCGAGAGCGTGACGCCGCGTTCCTCCGCGAAGGCGAGGAGCGTTTCGGCGGCTTCCTCCGCGATCAGGGACAGGTCGACCGGTTCCGGGGTGAACGACCGCTGGTCGGCGCGGCTGAGCAGCAGGAGCGCCTCGGCGAGGTCGATCGCCCGGGTGGTGACGGTGTCGAGGCGGTCGACCAGCTCGTCGACGTCGCGGTCACGGTCGTTGCGGGCGACGTCGAGGAGCGTCCGGGTGATCGCCAGCGGGGTGCGCAGCTCGTGCGACGCGTTGGCGGCGAACCGCCGCTGCTCGGCGACGTGCGCTTCGAGCCGGGCGAGCATGGTGTCGAAGGCGTCGGCCAGCTCGCGGAACTCGTCGCGGCGGCCCGGCAGCCGGATCCGGTGCGAGAGGGAGCCGTCCGCGGCCGTGCGGGTGGCCTCGGTGATGCGGTTCAGCGGGGCCAGCACCCGGCCGGCGAGCACCCACCCGCCCGCGAGCCCGAACACCAGCAGGAAGAGCAGGCAGGCCGCCGCGGACGGGGCGAACGCGCGGATGAGGACGCGGCCGGGTGGCGACATCACCACCGGCATCAGCTCCAGGCTCAGCTGCTGGTAGTTCAGCAGGAACAGGCCCACCGCGGCGAGCAGCAGGGTGCCGGTGACCATGACGACGCCGGCGTAGCTGAGGGTCAGCTTGAGGCGGACGCTCAGCCCGGGCGCCCTATCCACGGCCGCTCTCGATGCGGTAGCCGACGCCGGGCACGGTCGCGATGATCCCGGGCTCGCCGAGCCGTTTGCGCAGCGACGACACCGTGATGCGCACGGCGTTGGTGAACGGGTCGGCGTTCTCGTCCCAGGCCCGCGCCAAGAGGTCCTCGGCGCTCACGACACCCCCTTCGGCGGCGACGAGGACCTCCAGCACCGCGAACTGCTTCCGGGTCAGCGCGACGTACCGGCCGTCGCGGAAGACCTCGCGGCGGAACGGGTCCAGCCGCAGCCCGGCGATCTCCCGCACCGGCGGCCGGTTGTGGGCGCGCCGCCGGTCGAGCGCCCGCAGCCGCAGCACCAGCTCCCGCAGCGCGAACGGCTTGGTGAGGTAGTCGTCGGCGCCGAGCTCGAACCCGGTGGCCTTGTCGTCGATCCGGTCGGCGGCGGTGAGCATGAGGATCGGCGTCCCGCTGCCGGAGGCGACGATGCGCCGGGCGATCTCGTCGCCGGACGGGCCGGGGATGTCGCGGTCGAGCACGGCGATGTCGTAGGTGTTGACGCTCAGCAGTTCCAGGGCCGTGTCCCCGTCGCCGGCGATGTCGGCCGCGATCGCCGCCAGGCGCAGCCCGTCCCGGATGCCTTCGGCCAGATAGGGTTCGTCCTCGACGACCAGCACACGCACGCCCCCGATCGTACGAGCCGGGTCCTATCGGCGGCGTATCGAAAACCGGATACGGGCCCGCATCGCGGCGTTCCCTTGACTGGGCGCATGACTCCTCGCGAACTCCTCGTCCGCGGTGCCGTCCCCCAGCCGGTGAGCGTCTTCGACGACGAGACACCGGCCGTCGTCAACCTCGCCCCGGACCTCCTCGCCGCCCTGCGCCGGGCCGCGACCGACGCCGGCATCCCCATCCTCGTCAACGGCGGCTGGCGGTCCCCCGGGTACCAGGACGAACTCTTCCGCCGGGCCGTCGCCGAGCACGGCTCGGAAGGGGAAGCCCGCCGGTGGGTGGCCACTCCTGAGACCTCGGCGCACGTGACGGGCAACGCCGTCGACATCGGCCCGGCGGCGGCCCGGGAGTGGCTGGCCGAGCACGGGGCGGGGTACGGGCTGTGCCAGATCTACCGCAACGAGCCGTGGCACTACGAGCTGCGTCCCGAAGCCGCCGAACACGGCTGCCCGCCGATGTACCCCGACCCCAGCCACGACCCGCGCACGCGGCTCAGGACGTGATGGTCGGCAGCTCCGGCGCCGCGACGTCGTAGACCTTGCCCTCCTGCGTCAGCAGCGCCGCCAGGACCTTGGCCTTGCGGTCCGTCTGCTCCGCGGTCCCCCACCGGACGATCTTGCCGCTCGACAGCGTGAATTCGACGCTCGCCGGTGTCTTGGCCGTCGCCGTCGTGACCTGCTTGAGGAGCTGCTCCGGGATCACGCCGAGGACCGCCGTCACCGCGCGGGTCACCGGGTCGTCCGCGGACACCTTGGGGAGCTTCAGCTCCGGCAGGCCCGCCGGGCGGGCCGGGACCGTCTTAAACACCACGCCGCCGCCGTCGACCAGGTGGACGCCGTCGCCGCCGGGGCCGCTGTCGAAGAACGCGATGGCCGTCCGCTCGGTCACCGTGATCTCGATCGTGTTGGGCCAGGAGCGGGACACCTCGACCGTCGCGATGCCCGGCATGCCCGCCACCCGGTCGCGGATCTCGTCTGCGTCCAGGCGCAGCAGCGGCTTGTCGGCCGGGACCGCCGCCACCGCGCGGATCTGGTCGGCGGGCACCGTGCGCGCGCCCGACACCGCGACGTCCTTGACGCCCAGCATCGAGCTGAAGAACAGCAGGTACACGCCCGCGACGACGGTCAGCACGGTGAGCAGCGCGACCCACCGGCGGCGGATCTCCGCCTGCCGGTTGGGCCGGGCGCGCGGGCCGGTCTTCGCGCGCGCGGCGCGGGTGCGGCGGCGCTCCTCTTCGGAGCGCCGCCCGCGCCGTTCCCGCGCCAGGGCGGCACGATCCCGTTCGTCCTCTTCGGACGGACGGCGGCGTTCCCTGGTCGGACTCATGGTGTCAGCGCTTGTCCAGCTCGGCGAGGATCTCCGGCCCCAGCTGCGTCACGTCCCCCGCGCCCATGGTGACGACGAGGTCGCCGCCGCGCACGAGCCCGGCCACCAGACCGGGTGCGACGTCGAACGCGGGCTCGTAGTGCACCGGCACGGTCACGCCGTCGGCGATCAGCGCACCGGTGACGCCCGGCTCGGGCTCCTCACGGGCGCCGTAGACGTCCAGCACGACGACCTCGTCGGCCAGCGACAGCGCCGCGGCGAACTCCTTCGCGAACAGCTTCGTCCGCGAGTACAGGTGCGGCTGGAACACGACGACGACCCGGCCGGACCCGGCCGCCGTCCGGACCGCGCGCAGCTGCGCGTCGACCTCGGTCGGGTGGTGGGCGTAGTCGTCGTAGACGCGGACGTCCGCCGCGCGGCCCTTGAACTCGAACCGGCGCCGCACACCGCCGAACGCCGCGAGCCCCTCGGCCAGCTCGGCAGCCGGTGCGCCCAGCTCGATCCCGGCCAGCAGGGCCGCGACCGCGTTGAGCGCCATGTGCTCACCCGGCACCGCGACCCGCACCGAAAGCTCGGAGCCGTCCAGCGCCAGCCGCACGACGCCGCCGTCGGGCGCCGGGGTGTACTCCAGCACGCGGGCGTCGTCCGGACCGGTGACCGTGCGGCCGTAGCGGCGCACGCGCACGCCCAGCTTCTCGGCCTGCGCGCCCAGCTCGTCCGCCGCGGCGTCGTCACCGCAGACGATCAGCAGGCCGCCCGGCACGATCCGGCCCACGAAGTCCGTGAACACCTTCGTGTAAGCCTCGGCCGTGCCGTGGTGGTCCAGGTGGTCGGGCTCGACGTTCGTGACGACCGCGACCGACGGCGAGTAGGTCAGGAACGACCCGTCGCTCTCGTCGGCCTCCGCGACGAAGACGCCGCCCTCGCCGTGGTGGGCGTTGGCGCCGGACTCGTTGAGGTCGCCGCCGATGGCGAACGACGGGTCGAGCCGGCAGTGCTGCAGCGCCACGGTGAGCATCGACGTCGTCGACGTCTTGCCGTGCGTGCCCGCGATGCAGGCGACGCGGTGGCCTTCCATCAGCCCGGCCAGCGCCTGCGCCCGGTGCAGCACCGGGATCCCGGCGGCGCGCGCTGCGGCCAGCTCGGGGTTGGTCTCCTTGATGGCCGTCGAGACGACCACCGCGGACGGCGGCTCGGCGAGCGCGGAAATGTTCGACGCGCTCTGGCCGACGAACAGCTCGGCGCCCTGGGCCCGCAGCGACAGCAGCGCGCGCGACTCCTTGGCGTCCGAACCCGACACGAACGCGCCCCGGGCCAGCAGGATCCGCGCGATGCCGGACATGCCGGCACCGCCGATCCCGATCAGGTGCGCCCGGCGCAGCTCTTCAGGCAACTCAGGCACCGGCGGCCTCCAGGACGATGCGGGCGAGGGTCTCGTCGGCCTCGCGGTGGCCCATGCCGGCCGCCGCCGCGCTCATCTTCGCGACGCGGTCGGCGTCGGTGACCAGCGGGACGACCAGCTCGGCGACCTTGGCCGGGGACAGGTCGCCGTCGGAAACCATCAGCGCGGCCCCGGCGTCGACCGCGGGCCGGGCGTTGGAGGCCTGCTCGCCGTTGCCGATCGGCAGCGGGACGAACACCGCGGGCAGCCCGACCGAGGTCACCTCGGCGACGGTCATCGCGCCCGAGCGGCAGATCGCGACGTCGGCGGCCGCGTAGGCCAGGTCCATCCGCTCCAGGTACGGCACCGGCACGTACGCCGGCTTGCCCGGGAACTCCTGCACGACCAGCGTGTTCTTCGGGCCGTGCGCGTGCAGCACGCCGACCCCGGCGTCGGCCAGGTCCTTCGCCGCGCCGGACACCGCGGCGTTGATCGACTGCGCGCCCTGGGAACCGCCGAACACCAGCAGCGTCGGGGCGTCCGGGTCCAGGCCGAAGTGCTCACGGGCCTCGGCGCGCAGCGCGGCGCGGTCCAGCGACGTGATCGACCGCCGCAGCGGGATCCCGACGACCTCGGCGTTCGGCAGCGGCGTACCCGGGACGGCGACCGCGACGCGCTTGGCGAACCGCGCGCCGACCTTGTTGGCCAGGCCGGCCGACTTGTTGGCCTCGTGCACGACGATCGGGACGCGCCCGCGCGCGGCCAGGTAGGCCGGCAGGGCGACGTAACCGCCGAAGCCCACGACGACGTCCGCGCCGACGCGCTCCAGCACCTCGCGGGTCTTGCGGACCGAGTCGCGGACCTTCAGCGGCAGCCGCAGCAGCTCCGGCGTCGGCTTGCGCGGCAGCGGCACCGGCGGGATCAGCTCGAGGTCGTAACCGCGGGCCGGGACGAGCTTGTTCTCCAGGCCGCGCTCGGTCCCCAGCGCCACGACGGTCGCGTCCGGGCGCAGCCGCTTGACGGCGTCGGCCAGTGCGAGGGCCGGCTCGATGTGTCCTGCGGTGCCACCTCCGGCGACCACGACCACAGGCGCTCTGCCCGCGGCGGCTCGCTCGGTTCCCTTGACGGGCTTACTCACCAATGACCTCTCCGGTTCGCGGTACTCCGGGTACCACGGCTCGCTGTTGTCCGCGCGGCCCCGCCGCGAGCGGTGCTCGTGCGGGTCGTGCTCGTCCGTGCCGCGCTGCGGCGCACCGGCTCG
>NZ_JAAGNB010000834.1:0-21045 GCF_010550475.1 Amycolatopsis sp. SID8362 | reverse complement strand
GGCGTGGCCGCGCTCAGCCCGGCGGTGGCCACGGCGCTGAGCGCGGGCGGCGCGCTGACCCCGCGTGAACGGGACGTGCTGGAACTGCTCGGCGAAGGACTGTCCAATCGCGACATCGCGACCCGGCTGCGGCTCGCCGAGCGGACGGTTAAGGTGCACGTCGGCAACGTGCTGGCCAAGCTGGGCGTCACGAGCCGCACCCAGGCGGCGCTGCTGGCCAGGGACCGGTGATCGCGTCGTGGTGCGCGGAGCACCTCGGCAGCACTCCGGCCGAGGTGCTGTTCGAGCGCCGGCCCCTGTCGGACGTCGTCGGGCTCCGGCTGGCCGACGGCCGGGAAGTCGTGGTGAAGGCCCGTCCCGACGACGGCCGGGCCGTGTCCTGCGTCGCCGCGCAGGAACACCTGGCGGCGCACGGGTTCCCGTGTCCCCGGCCGCTGACCGCGGTGACTTTCGCGGACGGGCTGGCCGTGCACGCCGAGGAGCACCGGCCCGGCGGCGAGGTGCTCCGCGGCGACTCGCCGGACATCGCGGTGCGCTACGCGGCGGTGTTCGCGTGGCTGATGACCGGGCTGGCCGAGGTCCGCGTCCCGCCGCCGCTGCCGAACCCGCGCTGGGCCCGCTGGGACCACGACGGCCCGGGGTTGTGGCCGCCGATCGGCTTCCTGGACGAGCGGGACCAAAGCGCGGTTCCCGGCTACGTCGTCGAAGCGGCGGAGCGGACCCGCGCCCGGCTGCTGGCCGCGGACCTGCCGTGTGTACTGGGCCACGCGGACTTCGAGGCCCAGAACCTCCGCTGGGACGACGAGGTCCGGACCGTGCACGACTGGGACAGCCTGGCCTGGCAGCCGGAGGCGGCGCTCGTGGGCGCGGCCGCCGGAGCGTTCGCCAACGACTCGCCGCCGACGCTGGCTCCGATCGCGAGCTCCGCGGCTTTCCTGACGGCGTACGAGGACTTCCGCGGCCGGCGGTTCACCGGCGAGGAGCGGGAGATCGCGTGGGCGGCGAGCCTGTGGCCGGCGCTGCACAACGCCCGCTGGGAGGCGTTGCACGGCGCTCCCCCGGTGTGCGGCGAAGCCGTCCGCGCGCAGGCCGCCGAGCGGCTGGCTAACGCGCGTACGCGGCCATGAACATGTCCAGCAGGGCATCGACGGTCTGCTCGTCGGCCACGCGGGTGGAGAGCAGGTAGCGGTAGTAGAGCGTGCCGCAGAGGACTTCGGCCGGGAACGCGAGGTCGACGCCGCCGGCGAGCTCCCCGGCCTCCTGCGCCCGGGCGATCCGGGCCAGGGTGCTTTCCTCGACGGTGCGCAGGAACCGCTCGTGCAGCGTGGCCCGCAGCGCCTCGTCGGCCTGCGCCTCGGCGATCACCGCGCGGTACACCGGCCCGATCGGCGGTGCGGCGAGTGCGGCGGTCGAACGCAGAAACTGCTCGCGCAGATCCGCGCGGACGTCCCCGGTGTCGTGGTAGTCCAGGTCGGTGGTCCAGACCCGGGCGAGCGCGTCCAGCAGCAGCGCGGCCATGGACGGCCAGCGCCGGTAGATGGTGTGCTTCCCGACCCCGGCGCGGCGCGCGACCGCCTCGATGCTCAAGCCCGCGTACCCGGCCTCGCCGGCGAGGTCGAGGGTCACGTCGAGGAGCTCGGCGGTCCGGGCGGCACCCCGGCGTCGCGGTTCGGCCATACCCGGAGCATAACGGCACGCACCGTGCCATTGACAGTCTGGCTCGGCCGTGGTCATGATGGCGCACAACGGCACGATGCGTGCCGATAATCGAAGGAGAACCACCATGACCACGTTCACCGCCGAAGAGCGGGCCGCGATGAAGGAGCACGCCAAGGAGCTCAAGACCGCGGCGCGCCGCGCGTCGCAGGCGGACAAGGCGGCGCAGGCGGAACGGGACGTGCTCGCGAAGATCGCGGAAATGGCGCCGCCGGACCGGGTGCTGGCCGAGCGCGTCCACGCCGTCGTCACGGCGAACGCCCCGGCGCTCGAGCCGAAGCTGTGGTACGGCATGCCGTCCTACGCGCGTGACGGCAAGATCGTCTGCTTCTTCCAGAGCGCGGAGAAGTTCAAAGCCCGCTACGCGACGCTCGGTTTCAGCGATCAGGCGAGCCTCGACGACGGCGAGATGTGGGCGGCGGGCTTCGCGCTCACCGCCGTGACTCCGGCCGTGGAAAAGAGAATCGCCGAACTGGTGACGCGGGCGGCGGGCTGAACCGGGGCCGGGCTTGTACGCCCCGTGTACGGGCCCGGCTTAGCGTCGCGCGCCATGTCGAAGAAGCTGCTTTCGCTGGGCGTGTTCGCCGCCCTCGCGGCCACCGCCTTCACCGCCACCGACGCGGCCGCCGCGCCGAAGACCTACTACGTCGACCAGGTCGCCGGCAGTGACGCCGCGGCCGGGACGTCGCAGTCGGCGCCGTGGAAGTCCCTCGCCAAGGTCGCCGCGACCACGCTGGCTCCCGGAGACACCGTGCTGCTGCGCCGCGGCCGGACCTGGAGCGGCGGGCTCACCGTCCGCGGCTCGGGCAGCGCGGCCGCGCCGGTGACCATCGGCGCCTACGGCACCGGGGCGCGCCCGATCGTCCAGGGGAACGAAGAAGCCTGCGTCAACCTGCCCGGGAACTACCTCACCGTGCAGGACCTGCAGGTCGGGGTCGCGGCCGACGCCGGGCGCTGCTCGTGGGCGGGCGTCGAGGTCGGCGGGGACCACGACAAGGTGCTCTCGAACTACATCACCGGCGCCGGCGCGGGCGTCTACATCGCGCCGAGCGCCGACGGCACCGAGGTCACGCAGAACGACCTGGTCGACAACAACCACATGACCGTCGTGACGCCGGGCGGCAGCGACGACTCGGGCGCGTTCGCGATCCTGGTGCAGGGCAACGGGTCCGACATCGGCTGGAACCGGATCAGCGGGTCGATCGCGGTGAGCGACGACTTCGGCGGCCTCGACGGCGCCGCGGTCGAGATCTTCTACGGCTCCGGAAACGTCATCCACCACAACATTTCCGAGGACAACGAGTCCTTCACCGAACTGGGCACCGACGCCGACGACCCGGACGGCGTGTCGCGCGACAACGTCTACGAGTACAACGCCGTCTTCGGCGCCAAGACCCGCGGCGGCATCGTGACGCGCGGTGCCGCAGACCAGAACGGCCCGGTCACCGGCACCGTCTTCCGCAACAACTCGGTCCGGCTGAGCAACGCCGAATCGGAAGGCTTCGTCTGCTACGGCGGCTGCACGAACCAGACGTTGACGCTGACCCAGAACGTCATCCAGTCCGCGCTGAAGGTCGGGTACGCCGACGACGGCTGGACCGCCACCGACCACAACGTCTTCTACGGCGGCCAGCGGCAGTTCACCCCGGGCGCGACCGACAAGATCGCCGACCCGAAGTTCACCTCGGCCACCAACCTGGTCCTGCAGTCCACGAGCCCGGCGATCGGCCTCGGCACGACGAAGTACGCGGACATCGACGTCGACGGGAACGCGGTCGGCACGCAGATCGACGCCGGCGCCTACCAGTTCACGCCGTGACGTAGCGGGCAAGGACCTGACTCGCTAGTCAGAGCCGGGTCCTTCCTCCGCGTTGCCAATCTTTTCCGCAGCCTTCTCCAGTTCTTCGGCCACGTTCTTCAGAGTCTCTTTCAGTTCATAGGCCGTCAAGCGCGCGTACATAGGCGTGTTGACCGGATAATGGCCGGCGGACCGAGGTGGCAACCACGGAACCTGACCGGCAACCGGCCGCGGTTTTTCCGCAACGGGGTGTTGAGATAACCGCCCGGCGGGGAGGTCTGGCGGCTCGATGGTGAACGTTCGAATCACCGCATCCGCACCGCTCGACCGTGGGTGTTCCTCCGGCTGAATCTCGACCTGAACTACCGACCAAGAGTTCTCTCCAGGAATGGCGATGTCGACGATCGGTCCCGGTGGTGATTCCTGAGTCAGTGCGGAAAGAGCACGGTCGACGGGCGATTCCCTCGCGAGCATGATCGGGTCGCCCGGAAGAGCGTTGGCGATCCGCGTGACGAGTTCCGGCGTGGTGCGTCCGAGCTTCTCGTCCAGGACGATGCGCAACTGCGCGGCGAGGATCTCCTCACCGGTCAGGTGATGAGAGCGGCTCACGATCAAGCCTCCTTTCGCTGACCGGCTTCAACCGACTCCGCCAGCAGTCTATCGAGAATCCGCTGGTGGAAGACGTCCAAAAGCTGGTGGTCGTCATGCTTGGCAAGTTCCGACCTGGCCAGTTTCATCAGAAGACTCAGACCCGCGGCGCGCTTCTCCGCCGAATCGTCGAGCGCCAGCTCGGCGGCCCAGGTGAACCGTCGCCACCACTCCTCGCGCCGCGCGGCGGCGTCACGCTGCTCGGTCGCGCGGTCGTTGGCCCGCGCGCCCATCCGCGAACCGACGTAGGCACCGGCGACCGTCAGGACTCCGACCAACGACGTCAACCCCAACTGCCACCAGTTGACCGGCATCGCTTCCCTCCGTCAGCTGGCCCGTGAAGCCACGATCATAGCTACGAAAGCAGCTGTCACATTCGCACTAACCGGTGACGTAGCGGGTCAGCATCGCGACCATCTCGTTCTCCAGCCTCCCGGCGTCCACCGGTTCGTGATCGGCCACGAGCTGGTGGACGACCAGCTCGGTCGTGGTGACGCAGAGCCGGGCCGCCGTCTCGGTGTCGGCCACGCGGACCTCGGGGTGGGTGTCGAACAGCTCCTGGACGTAGCTGACCAGTGACTGCTTCAGCCGCTCGACCTTGTCGAGGAGTTCCTTCGACCGCGGCGCCTGTTCCATGAGCAGGCGCAGCAGCTGCGGGTTGCCGAGGTGAGTTTCGATCGCCCCGCGGACGAAGACGCGGAAGATCTCCTCGATCGAGCCGGGCAGCTCCGCGCGCTGGATCCGTTCCGTGGCGGCGGTGCCTTCGTCGAGGTGGCGGACGAGCAGCTCGGCCAGGATCGCGTCCTTGTTCGGGAAGTACTGGTACAGCGAGCCGATCGAGATGCCGGCGTGCTCGGCGATGCGGTTGGTGGTGCCCGCGGCGTAGCCGAACTCGCCGAAAACGTGAGCAGCCGCGGTCAGGATCCGCTGCCGGGTCAGCTCGGCGCGGACCTGGCGCGGCTGTTTACGTGGCTGGATGCGGCGCTCGCCCAAGCTCACGGCTCCTCCTTCCGCGCCGCCCGAAAGCGAGTAGCGCCGGATCTGAGTATTTGCTCATAATTGTGTCATGACCAGCACAAACACGCTGAGCCGAGTCAGCATGGCCGAGGTTCGGGCCCGGCTGGGCGAGCCCGAAGCGATGATCGAAGCGAAGATCGGCGACCGCATCGACCGGCACGCCCGCCGCTTCATCGCCCATTCGCCGTTCCTGACGCTGGCCACCGCCGACGCCGCGGGCCGCGCCGACTGCTCGCCCCGCGGCGACTACCCCGGGTTCGTGAAGGTCCTCGACGAACGCACGCTGGCGATGCCCGACCGCACCGGCAACAAGATCGCCGACTCCTTCCGCAACATCGCCGAGAACGACGGCGTCGGCCTGCTGTTCTTCGTCCCCGGCACGCGGGAAACCCTGCGCGTCAACGGCCGCGCGTACGTCACCGACGAGCCCGACGTGCTGGCCCGGATGCGCACCGAGGCGAAGGCGCCGATGCTCGCCATCGTCGTCGAGGTCGAGCAGGTGTACTTCCACTGCGGCCGCGCGCTGATCCGCTCGCGGCTGTGGGACCCGGCGAGCCAGGCGCTGGCGGCGGAGCTGCCTTCGGCGGGCGAGGTCGCCGCCGAAGCGATGGGCGGCGATCCCGAGCTGCTCGAGCAGATGCTCGAAGCGGGCTACCGGAAGCTGTACTGACATGCAGAAGACGATCCTCGACCGCGTCGAGCGGGTCGCCGACGACGTCATTTCCCTCGTCCTGCGCGGCGACGAAGGCCCGCTCGAAGCATGGGAACCGGGCGCGCACATCGACCTCGCGCTGCCGAACTGGCTGACCCGGCAGTACTCGCTGTGCGGCGACCCGGCCGACCTTTCGGCGTACCGCATCGCGGTCCGGCACGACCCGCTCAGCCGCGGCGGCTCGGAGTACGTCCACCTGTTCCTGCAACCGGGCCGGACGCTCGAGGTTTCCCTGCCACGCAACCACTTCCCGCTCGTGCCGGCGCCGGAGTACCTGTTCGTGGCCGGCGGCATCGGGATCACGCCGATCCTGCCGATGCTGCGCGCCGCCGGGCCCCGCGCGACGCTGGTGTACGCCGGTCGTTCGGCGAGCACGATGCCGTTCGCGGCAGACCTGCGGGCCGAATTCGGCGACCGCGTACGGCTGTTCGACCACGGCCGCCCGGACCTCGCGGCACTGGCGGCGGAATTCCCGGCGGCGGAGGTCTACTGCTGCGGTCCGGCGTCCATGGTGGACGCGGCCGAAGCGCTGTTCCCGCACGTGCACACCGAGCGCTTCCAGCCCACGCGACGGGTGTTCGGGCCCGACACGCCGTTCGAGGTGGAGTGCGCCCGCTCGGGCGGCACGATCCGGGTCCCCGCCGACGAATCCCTGCTCGACGCGCTGACCCACGCCGGGCGGCCGGTGCCCTGGGGGTGCCGCGAGGGGGTGTGCGGCAGCTGCGAGCTGTCCGTGCTGGACGGCGAACCCGAGCACCGCGACGACATCGGCGCACCCGAGGGCCGGATGTACGCGTGCGTGTCACGGTCGCGCTCGCCGCGGCTCGTGCTGGACGTCTGATGATCCCCAAGGTGCGCCGCCCGAAGACGCGCCGAGCCCGTCGTTCCGGACGATCGCCCTGGGCGGCGCGGACCCGGCTGAGCCACCGCCCTGCCGCGGCCACCATCGTGCGGCCGGCCGCCGCGGGCCGGTTCAGCGCGTACCATCGCGGGGAGCCTCGACGGCGAGGAGATGGGCGTGGGCGAACTCGGGCTGGCCGACACCAACGGCATCCTCGCCCTGCCCTGGGTGCGCCCGGACCGGACCAGCGCCGGTCTCGGCTGGAGCAGCGTCTACGTCTCCAAGCAGCGCGAACGCCCCTACCGCGCCGACTTCGGGGCCGCGCGCAGCCACCAGCTGATCCTGCACCTCGACGGTCCCGTGACCGTCCGGCGCGGGGTCGGGACCCCGCGCGAGCAGTGCAGGCGGATGCCGGCCGGTGGGCTCTTCCTGCAGCCGTCGCACGCCGAGTTGTCCGTTGAGCTGGGTGGTGAGCTCGACACCGTGCACGTCTACCTCGCCGACGACGCCGTGCAGGAAGCCGCCGGTGGGGACGCGCCCGTCCGGCTCGCCGAGGAGCTCGGGAGCACCGATCCGCTGCTCGAACAGCTCGTGCTGAGCCTCGACGGCGTCGTCCGCGACTGGGAGCCGAGCGCGCGGACCTACGCCGACCAGCTGGGTGCGCTCGTCGCGGCCCAGCTCGTCCGGCGCCACGGTGGCGCGCCCGTGCGGGAGGCCGTCGAGCGCGGTCTCTCGGACCGGCAGTTCGCGACGGTCCGGGACTTCATGGCGGACCGCCTGGCCGAGGCGGTGCCGCTGGCCGAGCTGGCGGCGCTCGCCGGGCTGAGCGTCAGCCAGTTCTCCCGCCGCTTCAAGGCCCGCACCGGCCTGCCCCCGCACCGCTTCCTGCTGCGGCTGCGCGTCGAGCGGGCCGGGCTCCTGCTGCGCACGGGCGACGACCCGATCGCCGAGATCGCCGTCCGCTGCGGGTTCTCCCACCAGGAACACCTGACGCGAGTGCTGCGCGCCCAGCTCGGCACGACGCCGGCGGCATTGCGCCGCGCAGGCTGACACACGCGCGTTTCGTGCCGAACGGCAGCAGGAACGTGCAGGACCGCGGCGCCCACGGCGGCCGATACTCCCCCGCATGACCTCGTTCAGCTACGCCGCGAACCCCGTCCGGGTGGTCTTCGGCGCGCTCGACGGCCTCGGCGCCGAAGCCGACCGGCTCGGGCTCGGCCGCGTCCTGCTGATCGGCCGGCCGCGGCACGGGGACCGCGCCGCCGAAGCGCTCGGCCCCCGGCTCGCCGCTCGCTTCGAAGAACCCGCCATGCACACCCCGGTCGACGTCACCGAGCGCGCGCTCAAGCTCGTCGCCGAGCACGACGTCGACGGCGTCGTCGCGATCGGCGGCGGCTCGGCCACCGGGCTGAGCAAGGCGATCGCCCTGCACACCGACCTGCCGCAGCTGATCGTCCCCACGACGTACGCCGGTTCCGAACTGACCTCCGTGCTCGGCCAGACCGCCGACGGCCGCAAGACCACCCAGAAGACCCCGAAGGTCCGGCCCGAGACCGTCCTCTACGACGTCGGCCTGACCCTGGGCCTGCCGGTGGGCGTCTCCGCGGCCAGCGGTCTCAACGCGCTCGCCCACGCCGTCGAGGCCCGCTACGCCCCCGACGCCAACCCGATGACCGACCTGCTCGCCGCGGAGGCGACCAAGTCGCTCATGAGCGCCCTGCCGCGCATCGCCGCGGATCCGTCCGATGTGGACGCCCGGGCCGACGCCCTGCGCGGCGCCTGGCTCGCGGGCAGCTGCCTCGACGCCGTGAAGATGGGCCTGCACCACCGGCTCTGCCACCACCTCGGCGGCAAGTTCGGCCTGCCGCACGCCGAAACCCACGCCGTCCTGCTCCCGCACGTCATGGCGCACCAGGGTCTCGACGACGCCGACGACGTCTTCGAGCTGGCCGCGAGCCTCCCGATCCCGCACTCCCTGGCGGAACTGGGCCTCACCGAAGCCGACATCCAGGGCGAGCCCGAAGAAGAACTGCTCCGCCAAGCCCTCCACGGCACCCGCCCGGCCGCGCGCCCGAGCCTCAAAGCACTCACGAAGCAGGTCGTCGACAGCTTCGCCGGCGCGCCCGACCGCGCCCGCACGCTCCTCACCGACCTCGTAGAAACCCTGCACGACTACGCCATCCGCACCGACCTCACCCAGGAAGAGTGGGAGTACGCGATCGGCTTCCTGACCCGCGCCGGGCACATCACCACCGACACGCGCCAGGAGTTCATCCTGCTGTCGGACACCCTCGGCGTGTCGAGCGTCGTCGACGTCCTGACCAACTCGCGCACCCCGGACACCACCCCGTCGGCCGTGCTCGGCCCGTTCTACGTCGAAGGACCACCCGAGACACCGCAGGGCGCCGACATCGCGGACGGCCTTCCCGGAACTCCACTGTGGACCGACATCCAGGTCACCGACACCGAAGACCATCCGGTGCCGGAAGCGATCGTCGACGTCTGGCAGTCCAATGAGGACGGCTTCTACGACGTCCAGCTGCCCGAAGTGGACGGCCCGGTGCTGCGCGCCCGCTTCCGCACCGACGCCGACGGGCGGCTGCGGTTCCGCACCATCGTGCCGAGCGCGTACCCGATCCCCGCCGACGGCCCGGTCGGCGAGATGCTGAACGCCGTCGGACGCCACCCCTACCGCGCGCCGCACGTGCACTTCATGATCGCCAAGCCCGGCTACCGCACCCTCATCACGCAGCTGTTCGTCGCCGGCGGCGACTACCTCGACTCCGACACCGTTTTCGGCGTCAAGGACGGCCTGATCGTCGACTTCACCGACCAGCGGCTCGAGTTCACCTTCCGGATCCAAGGGAGCACCGAATGAGCTACGACACCGACGTCATCGTGGTCGGCAGCGGCCCGGCCGGCGGCTCGGCGGCCCTGCTGCTCGCCACCTACGGCGTCCCGACCGTGCTGGCCACCAAGTACGGCTGGACGGCGAACACGCCCCGCGCGCACATCACCAACCAGCGCACCATGGAAGTGCTGCGCGACCTCGGCGTCGAGGACAAGGCCCTCGCCGCGGGCACGCCGCCGGAGCTGATGGGCGACACCGTGCTCTGCACGTCGCTGACCGGGCCGGAGATCGGCCGGATCGCCAGCTGGGGCACCGGTGACCGCTCGGCGGCCGAATACGCCGCGGCCAGCCCGTGCCACATGATCGACCTGCCGCAGACCTACCTCGAACCGATCCTGGTGAGCGAAGCCGCCGCGCGCGGCGCGAAACTGCGGCTGGACACCGAGTTCCTCGACTTCACCCAGGACGGCGACGGCGTCACGGCCCGGTTCCGCGACCGCGTCCGCGGTGACGAGTTCACGTTGCGCGCCAAGTACCTCATCGGCGCGGACGGCGCCCGCAGCCGCGTCGCCGAGCAAGCCGGCCTGCCGATCGCCGGGCAGACCGGCAAGGCGGGCAGCATGAACATCACGTTCACCGCCGACCTCGCGCCGTACGTCGCCCACCGGCCGAGCGTCCTGTACTGGGTGATGCGGCCGGGCGCGCACCTCGGCGGGATCGGGATGGGCCTGGTCCGGATGGTCCGTCCGTGGCACGAATGGCTGCTGACCTGGGGTTACGACATCGAACAGGCGCCACCGGAGGTCGACGTCGAAGAAGCCACGCGGCTGGTGCGCGACCTGGTCGGCGATCCCGAGCTCGAAGTCGAGATCACCTCGACGTCACTGTGGACGGTCAACCACAACTACGCCACCGAGTACCGCAACGGCCGGGTGTTCTGCGCCGGCGACGCCGTGCACCGGCACCCGCCGTCCAACGGGCTCGGCTCCAACACGTCCGTTCAGGACTCCTACAACCTGGCCTGGAAGCTCGCGATGGTCCTGCGCGGCGAGGCGGGCGAAGGGCTGCTGGACAGCTACAGCGCCGAGCGGGCGCCGGTGGGCAAGCAGATCGTCGACCGGGCCAACCTCAGCCGCGACCAGTTCGGGCCGATCTTCGCCGCGCTCGGCATCACCGGCGACACCGATGCCGACGGCATCACGGCCGGGCTCGGCACCTGCCTCGCGCCCACGGCCGAGGGCGCGCGCAAACGCCGTGAGCTGGAGCGGGCGATCGAGCTGAAGCACTACGAGTTCAACGCGCACGGCGTCGAGCTGGACCAGCGGTACGTCTCCGGCGCGGTGCTGCCCGACGGCGTCGCGGCGGCGCCGGAGCGGGATCCCGAGCTGTTCCACCGGCCGAGCACCGAGCCGGGCGCGAAGCTGCCGCACGCGTGGCTGGTCGGGCCGCACGGCCGCCGGGTGTCCACTTTGGACCTCGTGGCCGGCGGCCGGTGGACGGTGCTGACCGGCCTGACCGGCACGCCGTGGCGTGACGCGGCGGCCAAGGTGGGCGCCGAGCTGGGTTTCGACCTGCGAGCCGTCCGGATCGGCGACCCCGGCGCCCGCGACGCCTACGGCGACTGGTCCCGGCTGAGCGGCATCGACGAGGACGGCTGCCTGCTGGTCCGCCCGGACGGCTACGTCGCCTGGCGCCACCCGGCCGCGTCGCCCGATGCCGCGAAGGCCCTGCTCAACGCGGTGCGGACGGTCCTCGACCGGCCCTGATCACGGCGTGGTGGTGACCCCGGTGAACGTCACCGGGGTCTTCGGGGGCCCGCTGCCGTCGCCGATGCCCGGCTTCGAGGAGTCGATGCCGCCGCGGGCGACCCGGTCCAGGACGGCGAGGCCGGCGTCGTCGATGCTGCCGAACACCGTGTACTCCGGCGGGATCCGCGTGTCGCCGAAGACCAGGAAGAACTGGGAGCCGCCGGTGTCCGGCTGGCTCGTCTTCGCCATGGCCAGGACGCCGCGGCCGTAGGTCAGCTCGGGGAACACCTCGTCGCGGATCGTGTAGCCGGGTCCGCCGGTCCCGTCGCCGACCGGGTCGCCGCACTGGAGCATCTGCAGCCCGGACATCACGGAGAGCCGGTGGCACGACGTGCCGTCGTAGAAGCCCTGTTTCGCCAGGCTCAGGAAGTTGACCACCGTGCACGGCGCGAGCGCGCGGTCGAGCGTCAGCCCGATGGCGCCCGCGCTCGTCGCGAGCCGCACGTCCGCCGTCCCGGACGACGGCGCCGGGCCGTCCGGCGGGAGCGCGACCTTCTTCGGCGCCGGCGCGCCAGGGTCGGGGGTGAACGCGCAGGTCACCGGGTCGGCGAGCGGCTTGGTCCGCTTCGGCATCGCGGCCCGGCCGCCCGGGATCGAGACCGGCGAGCTGACCGCGACCGGTGGCGTGGAGGACGTCGTCGTCGACGCCGGCACGGTGAAGAAACCCCCGTCGGCGTTCGCGTCCGGCTTGCGCAGGAAGCCGGGGTAGCCCCAGGTCAGGAACGCCAGCACCATCACGACGACGACCAGGAAGCACCCGGTGATCAGCCCCTTCGTCGTCGCCGAGGTCCGCTTCGGCGGTACCGGCGGCTCCCACCGCCCGGACGGCTCGCTCATGCCCGCTCCCCTCGTCGAGAGCACCATTCTGCCGCTGCCGGCCGCTCTCCGGGCGAGAACGCCCGATCAGGGCAGGCCCCAGGGCGAACTCGGGCCGCCGGGCGTGACCGGCCGGACGCCGAAGTCCGGCTTGTCCCCCTTCCGGTACACGAACGCGTCCTCGCCGGGCGCGAGTTCGACTTGGACGTCCCCAGTGGCCAGCCGGCGCCACCGGCGGGCCCGGCCGCGCGCGTCCGTCACGGCGAGTTCGCCTTCGATGCCCGGCCGCAGCACGCACGGCGCCCCGGCCTCGCTGTGCACCTTCAGCCAGCGCGTCTTGCCGCCGGCCCGCGACGCGCTCAGCAGGAACGCGCCTTCGGTGCGGAAGTCCCGCAGCGCGATGTCGCCCCAGGCCGACGGGACCGCGGGGAACAGCCGGAGCACGCCGCCCCAGCTCTGCACCAGCATGTCCTGCAGGGACTTCGCCGCCGACAGCGGCGTTTCGATGACCGGCCCGGATTCCTTGTACATGGTGTTCGGCTGGATGTACCGCCGCTGCAGCTCGCCGAGGTAGAACGCGGCCTGGTCGCCGCGCAGCATCTGCGCCGAGATCGACGCGGCCCCGGTGAACGTGTAGCCCTGCAGGGCACCTTCGAAGCCGACCCAGTGGTTCAGCGACGTCTCGATGATCTGCCGGTGCTCCGGCTGCTCCCAGGTGACGTCGTAGAGCGGGTAGATCTGCAGCAGGTGCGAGTAGTGCCGGTGCGACTTCGCGAACGGCACGCCGGCGCCGATCATGTAGCCGTTCGCGTCGGCCGGGTAGGCCACGAGGTTCGCGAGGACGTCCCGCCACTTCGGCGCCAGCGCGTCGCCGGGCGCGATCTGCAGGAGCGTCTTGCAGCCCCAGCGGATCAGCGAGAGGTCGTAGTTGCAGTCCGGCGCGTTGACACCGTACTCGGGCGAGAACGTCGGCGGCAGGTGCAGCTTCCCGTCCGGGCCCGGGGCGAGGAAGTGCAGGTAGTAGTTGATCGCTTTGCGCAGCAACGGCAACAGCGTGCCGCCGAGCAGCTCGCGGTCCATCGTGTGCCGGTAGGACAGCCACACGTTGTGCAGCGCCCAGGTCAGGTTGCCGACCTCCGGCGTCGGCGTGTCGTGCCCCGGGATGCCGACCGGGTACCCGCTGGTGGCGTTCGCGACGCCGTTGAGCAGGGTCATGTCGGTCGTCCGCGGGATGCCCGCGGAGTCCGCTTGGTACGCCGACGCGACCTGGCTGGTCAGGTTCGCCCGGTACTTGTCCAGCGCGTGGCTGACCGCGTCCAGTTCCAGGTGGTTCGAGCCGTGGATCAGCCAGTATTCGAGCTGGACGTTGAGGTTCCACCACGTGGCGGGCCACGGCGTGTTCTCCAGCCACGGCCCGGACGTCGCCATCACCGGTGCCTCGCGCCGGGCCGCCGAAGCGACCTTGTACAGCTGGATCCAGTAGAAGGCCTGCAGCCGGGTGTCCGGAATGGACAGGAAGCTGCCGCGGTAGTAGTCGTGCCACCAGCGCCGGTGGTCCCGGGTCAGCTCGGGGAACGCGCCCGCGCGGCGGACCGTGCCGAGCGCCCGCGCCACCGACGTCTTCTCCGGGTTCGACCACGCGACCGACGTGTACAGCGTGCGCGTGCCCCCGCGCGGCACCTCCCGCCAGGCCGTCACGTGCTCGCCGCCGGCCAGCAGCGGCTGGACGGCCAGCCGGGCGTCACCGCTGGTCGTCAGGTTCACCGGCGGGTTCGCGGTGTAGCCGGCCGGCGGTGGCTTGTTCCACACGGGATCGGCGCGCGGGCTGATCGCCACCGCCGGGTGGAAGACCCACTTGAACGCCTGTTCGCCTTCGCTGGGCCGGACTTCGACCGCGAGCAGCGACTGTCCCGTGTGGACGATCGCGCGCAGGCTCAGGCTGCCCGCCGCGGTCGTGATCGTGCCGGTCAGCTCGGCGTTCCACAGGTCCAGCCGCCAGTCGACCGCGGTGATCGCGCCGACCGGCTCCAGCGTGAAGTACCCGATGGGCAGCCGGGCGAGGCCGAAGAGCGAGCCGAACTCCGGCCGGTGGTCCTGCACCTGGCTGTGCTGGACGTTGAACCGGATCGCGTTCTGCCCCGGCTCGGCGTAGATCCCCGAGCCGAGGAACCCGTTGCCCAGGAACGGGCCCTCGTACCAGGTTTTCGGCAGCCTGCGCCAGTACAGGTCGGCGGTGGCCAGGAACTCCGCCCAGCCGAAGTCGTCGCTGCCCGGTACCGCCGCCGCGGCCGCGGGGGCCAAGCCGGCGGCGGCCAGCCCGGCGAGCGCGCCGCCGAGCACCGTTCTGCGGGTGATGTCCATTCCGGCCTCCTCGTCGAAGCGGGATGTCAGTTCGGCAGGCCCCACGCGGGTGCCGGGCCGAGGGCGGGGACGTCCCGGGGCGCGAAGTCCGGCCGCCCACCCCGGGGTGTGACGACGGCGGTGCCGCCGCGCCGCAGTCCGATGGCGATCCGGCCCGGGCCGGTGGCGCGCCAGGGCAGGTGCCTGCCGTGCTCGTCGCGGACGTCGACGTCGCCGGTGATGCCGTGCTGGAGGACCAGGGGTTCCCCGGCTTCGCTGCGCACGCGCACGAACTCCGTGGTGCCGCCGCGCCGGGAGGCGTCCACGAGGAACGCGCCCTCCGCGCGCAGTCCGGAGATCGAGGCGTCCCGCCAGGTCGCCGACACCGACGGGAAGACCTTGAGCACTCCCCCGGATCCCTGCATCAGCATGTCCACAACGGACTGCGCGGCCGTGATCGGGCTTTCGATGGCGAAGTTCGAGCCCTCGCGGTACATCGTGTTCGCGGTCAGCTCGGTGTCGGCCACGATGTTCCGGTCGAGGAAGAATTTCAGGTAGCGCAACGCTTCTTCCGGCGAGTCCATCACGGACTTCATCGAAGACGCGGCCGCGTAGCTGTAGCCGTGCCAGGCGGACTGGTCGGCGGCCCAGCGGTCGAACGTGCGGGTCATGATGTCCCGATCGGCGGGGTTGTCCCAGACCTTTTCCCGCAGCGGGTACAGCCACAGCAGGTGCGAGAAGTGCCGGTGCGAGGCGGCCAGCGGGACGCCGTCGCCGATGAGCACGCCGTTGACCGGATCTTCGTGGTAGGGCACCAGTTTCGCGCCGATCTCCTGCCAGATCGGCACGCGCGGCTCGTCGAGGCGCAGGATCCGGGCGGTGTCGACGAGGGTGCGGGCGGCCCACCGGATCAGCGACAGGTCGTAGGTGCAGTCCGGGGCGTCGGCGTACTCCGGCGACCGGGTCAGCGGCAGGTGCAGGGCGCCGTCGGGACCGGTGACCAGGAAGTGGCGGTAGAAGTTGAGCGCCTTCGCCAGCGTCGGGTACAGGACGTCGCGGAGCACGCGCCGGTCGAGGTGGTGGCGGTAGGCCAGCCAGACGTTGTGCAGGCCCCACAACAGGTTCCCGGTCTGGTCCGTTTTGGACGTCGTCCCCGGGACGCCGACCGAGCGCGTGCCGCCGGGGCGCAGGCGCCAGTCCCCCGGGTGCGAGAGCGCATACGTGTCGCCGTCGCGGTACGCAGGCGGCACGGACGCCTCGAGGTTCGCGTGGTCGCGCCGGAAGGTCTCGGTGACGGCGTCGAGTTCCGGGTGGTTGCTGCTGTTGACGATCGGGTAGGTGACCTGGACGTTGAGGTTCCACCAGACCGCGGTCCAGCTGTTGCCGACCTCGGGGAACCACGGGCCCCACTCCGAGACCACGGGCCCGTCCGCGCGGGTGGCCGCCGCGATCTTGTACAGCTGGATCCAGTAGAACCGCTGCACCTGCTTGTCCGGCACCGAAACGAAGCTGCGCCGGTGGTAGTCGTTCCACCAGCGGCGGTGGCGCGCGAGGAGGAAGTCGGGGTTCATGGCGAGCGCGTTCCGGACCGACGCGAGGGCGTCGGCGGTGTGCGTGGTGCCCGGGAAGCTGTAGGCGACGGTGGCGGCGAGGAGCCGGCGGGCCCCGATCGCGCGTTCCCGCCACGCCGTCGTGTACCCGCCGCCGGCGAGCATCGGCTGCGCGCAGTACCCGTCCGCGACCTCGGGCGCGGGGTTCGCGACGTACTCGGGCGGCTTGCGGACGGTCCGGGTCGTCGCCGACTCCAGCGGCTGGAACGCCCACGCCGCACCGGCTTCGCCCGCGCTCGGGGTCATCGAGACCAGCAGCACGCCGAGGTCGTTGTGCACGACCGCGGAGAAGGCGACCGAGCCCTGCGTCGTGGTGATCGTGCCGCCCAGCTCGGCGTTGTAGAGGTCGAGCGTCCAGTCGACGGCGGTGATCGCGCCGGCGAAGGTGAGCGTGAGGTAGCCGATCGGCAGCCGGGACAGGCCGATGCCCGCCTCCCACTGGATCCGCTGGTCCTGCACCTGGGTGTGGCTCAGCATCACCTTGAGCACCTGCGGCGTCTGGCCGCCGTAGACCTGCGCGCCGAGGTAGCCGTTGGCCAGGAACGGGCCTTCCCGCCAGTTCTGCGGCAGCCGTTTCCAGACCATGCGCGCGTCCGCGGCGACGTCGCGGTGCGGGTTCGCCGCGGCCAGCGCGGGCGGCGCCGCCTGGGCCCACAGACCACCGAAGGCCGCTGCCCCGGCCGCGACCGAGGCAGCACGGAGCACTGTCCGCCGGGACACTGAGTCCATGAAGCATCCTCCGAATTCATACTACGTTTCGGTGAGTTCAAGCGGCGGCGTGCGGTCATACTTGCAGAGCGTGTCCCAAAATGCCAGAGTTGTTCACCCGGAAAGCCGCAGAGACATCCGATGAATGCTGGCGCCGGGAACTCTGGGCCCGATCCGAGCGTCTAGCCGGTATGCCCTTCCTCCGGTGGCCCGAGCCGGCGCCGCCGGCGGGAACGTTCGACCGGCTGGGCGTCGTGGCGGACTCGATCGCCGAGCTGTACGCGAAGCTGTCATCGGCGACGCCCGGGTGATCGTCGGCTTCAGCGCGCTCGGCGGGCACGTCGGCGAGGTCGAGCTGGGGCCGGGCCTGTCCCCGCCGGAGATGGGTTACGTGCTGGCGAAGCGCGCGTTGGCGTTCGGCGAGGAGGTGCGCCCGTGCCGTTAAGGCTGCCACTTCGGGGAAGGTCGTGTTCTCCTGGCCCGGCTGCCCGTCGGGCCAGGAGAACCGGGCCCGCTGCGCGGTCTGCCGCTCGGTCTTCGGCTGCGAAACCTAGAGCGGCGGCAGCGCGGTCGAGTCCAGCCAGCGGGTGAAGAACGCGGTCAGCGGCCGGCCCGCGTACGCCTCCGCCGTCGTCACGAACTGGCCCGTCGTGACCAGCCCGTGCCGGTGCTCGACCGCCCACGCCTTCAGCAGCGCGAAGAACGCCGGGTCGCCGATCTCCCCGCGCAACGCGTGCAGGGTCAGGGCGCCGCGCTTGTACACGCGCTCGTCGAACATCCGCGCCACGCCCGGGTCGGCGATGCGGACGTCGGCCGGCTTGGCCTTGACCCGCGCGTACCAGTCCCGGGCCAGCGCCTGCGCCGGAAGCCCGCCGGACTCCTCCGACCACAGCCACTCCGCGTAGGTCGCGAAGCCCTCGTTCAGCCAGATGTGCCGCCAGTCCGCCACCGTCAGGCTGTTGCCGAACCACTGGTGCGACAGCTCGTGCACGACGAGCCGCTCGTGGGTGCGGCGGCCGTCGACGTGGTTGGCGCCGAAGATCGACATGCCCTGGGCCTCGATCGGGTCGTCGAGGTCGTCGTCGGTGACGACGATGACGTACTCGGGGAACGGGTACGGGCCGAACAGCCGCTGCAGGAACTCCATCATCCGGCCCTGCCTGCCGAAGTCGCGGTCGAACGCCCGGCGCAGCCGCGGCGGCACGGCAGCCCGCTGTGGCACGGATTCGGCGACCGACTCGACGCGGCCGTGCCCGAAGCCGAGGCTGAGCAGGCGCGCGCCCACGCCGGCGGGCGGGGCCCAGCCGCGGCCGGTCAGCTCGAGGTCGTCGTAGCGGCCGATCTGCACGCTCATCAGGTACGTCGCGGTCGGCTCCGGCCGGTCGAACACCCACTTCGTCGTGCTGGCCGACGTGGACCGCTCGACGAGCGTGCCGGTGACCGCGACCAGGTACGGCGACGCCGTCGTCACGCTCACCCGGTAGGACGCCTTGTCCGACGGGTGGTCGTTGCACGGGAACCAGGACGGCGCGCCCACCGGCTGGCTCGCCACCAGCGCGCCGTCGGTCAGCTCGTCCCAGCCGACGTCACCCCAGCGGCTGCCGACCGGGCGCGGGTTGCCGACGTAGTGCACCTCGACGGTGAACGCGGCACCCACCGCGATCGACTTCGCCGGCTTGACGTGCAGCTTCGCGCCGCGCTTCACGTACTTCGCGGGTTTGCCGTCGACCAGCACGCGGTTGATCCGGAACTCGCCGAAGTCGAAGCTGGCGCGGGAAAGCGCCTGCGTCGCCTCGGCGGTGATCACGGCCGAGGCCGACAGCCGGTTCGGCGCGACCTTGTAGTCGAGCGTGAGGTCGTAGTGCCGGACCCGGTAGCCGCCGTTGCCGTGGGCGGGGAGGTAGGGATCCCCCGAGGTGTCCGCCCCGGGTGCGGGAGCCGGGGCCTTCGCAATCACCCGTGCCGAACCTTTCCTCGTGCCGACGTACCAAACCAGGCTCGCACGGACGGGTGTATCCGGCGCGCCTGGTCCCGCTTTCGTTACTTACCGACCCACGCGGAGATCGGGTTGCCGAGCCAGCGCGTGTCGGCGGGCACCTCGTCGCCGCGGGTCACCAGCGAGCCCGGGCCGACCGTGGTGCGCGCGCCGATGCCGGCGCCGGGCAGCACGATGCCGTGCGGGCCGAGCGTCGCGCCTTCGCCGAGCGCGACGCTCGACATGCTCATGATCCGGTCGTGGAACAGGTGCGTCTGCACGACGCAACCACGGTTGATCGTGGCGCCGTCGCCCAGCGACACGAGGTCCGCCTCGGGCAGCCAGTACGTCTCCAGCCAGACGCCGCGGCCGATCTTGACGCCCATCGTGCGCAGCCAGGCGGTCAGCAGCGGGGTGCCGCCGATCGAGCCGATCAGCCACGGCACGGCCAGGGCCTCGACGAAGGTGTCGGCCAGCTCGTTGCGCCAGACGAAGGAGCTCCACAGCGGGTGGTCGATCTCGCGGAACTTCCCGACCAGCAGCCACTTCATGACGGTCGCGGTCAGCGCCGCCACGATCCCGGCGGCCAGCAGCGCGGGCCCGGCCAGCAGCAGCGCCACGCCGAAGCCGTACGCCGAAGCCGCCCACAGCAGCCCGAAGGCGACCGAAACGGTCAGCGCGACGCCGCACATCACCGGGATGATCCGGCACAGCTCGACCAGCGCCCGCGCCGCCTTGAGGTGCAGCGCCGGGGTGTAGGTGCGGCTGGTATCGGCCTCGCCGACCGCGCGGCGCACCGGCAGCGGCGGCATGCCGAGGTACGACGAGCCCTTCTTCGCCTTCAGCGGCGTCGAGGACAGCACACCCACGAGTCCGCGCTTCGGCACCGAACGGCCGGGCGCGGTCATCCCCGAGTTGCCGAGGAACGCCTGCTTGCCGATCCGCGCCGGGGCGACGTGCAGCCAGCCGTGGCCCAGCTCGTAGGTGGCGACCATGGTGTCGTCGGCCAGGAACGCGCCGCTGTCGACCTTGGTCATCTTCGGCAGCGCCAGCACGGTCGACGCCTCGACGTTGCGGCCGACCTTCGCGCCGAGCAGCCGGAGCCACACCGGCGTGAACAGGCTGGCGTACAACGGGAACAGGCCTTCGCGGGCCATGCTCATCAGCCGTTCGGTGGCCCAGACCTGCCACGCGACGCGGCCGTGCACCGGGTGGTAGCCCTCGACCATGCCGATGCTCAGCGCCCGGACGCCGACGAGCACGAGCAGCATGTACGCGAGGAAGTACGCGGCGGTCGCGGCCGGGACGAAGACCAGCGCGCGGGTGAACGCGTCGAGCAGCGTCGGCGCGCCGACGATCGCGTAGCCGAGCACGGCGACCCCGGCCAGCGCGGCGATGCCGGGCAGGAAGCCGAGCGCCAGGGAGGTCGCGCCGTAGACGGCGGCCCAGAAGTGCGACCGCGGCGGGCGGCTCGACGGCCACTTCAGCGCATCGCGCTCGTCCTTGGCCACGCGGGCGGCGGGCGAACCGGCCCAGCGCTGCCCGGCCGGGACGGCACCGCGGACGGTCGAGCCGGCCGCGATCTCCGCGCCCTTGCCGATCCGAACCCCGGGGAACAGCGTGCTGCGCGCGCCGACCCGGGCTTCCGCACCGACGCGGACCTTGCCGATGTGCACGACGTCGCCGTCGACCCAGTGGCCGGAGAGGTCGACCTCGGGCTCGATCGCGGCACCGCGGCCCAGCTTGAGGAAGCCGGTGACCGGCGGCGGCGAGTGCAGGTCGACGTCCTTGCCGATCCGCGCGCCGAGCGCCTTCGCGTACGTCGTCATCCACGACGCGCCCGCGACGCTGTCCGCGCCGGAGAACTCGGCGAGCTTCTCGGCCGTCCACAGTCGCAAGTGGACACTCCCGCCCCGCGGGTACGTCCCCGGCTGGACCCCCGACAGCAGCACGCGCGCGCCACCGGCGGCGATCGCGATCCGGCCGGCCGGGCTGAACAGCACGACCCAGGCCAGGCCGAGCCACGCCCAGCTCAGCGTCGGCGCCCAGGCGAACCCGAGCAGGGACAACACGTTCGACAGCGCGGCGGCGAGCGTCGCCCAGCGCAGGCCGACCAGGCCCATCAGCGGGACCGTCAGCAGCGACTGGACGACCCCGGCGCGGCGCGGGGTCGGCGCGATCTCGCGGCGCTCGGTCGCGGCGCCG
>NZ_JAAGNB010000786.1:0-8848 GCF_010550475.1 Amycolatopsis sp. SID8362 | reverse complement strand
CGGCGGCCGGCCGCGAGCGCGGCGGCTTCGGTCACCCGCACGAGTTCGAGCGCGAGCGCTTGATCGGGCCTCCGGGAAACCGCGGCGGCAGCCCAGTTCTGAGTGGTCATCACGCTCACTTCGCTCGCACGGGCGGGTGGAAACCGCGGACGGCCGGACCGGGACCACTGGATGTTGACCGGCCGCCCGCGGCGGATCGGGGGTTCAGCGCGCGGCGGAGTTCGCCACGGCTCGCTCGGCCAGCGCCTTCTGCGCGGCGACCCAGTTGTTGTCGTCGCCCCGCCAGGTCTCCAGTGCGGGCCCGACGAGCGCCCGGCCGAAGGAGAAAGTGAGCTCCCAGGGCAGCCGGCCGACGTTCTGCATCGCGCCGAGGTGCTGCGTCGCCAGCTCCGGGCGCTGGCCGCCGGAGAGGAAGGCGATGCCCGGCACGGCCGCCGGCACGGTCGCGCGCAGCGTCTCGACGGTGGCCTCGGCGACCTCCGCCACGGAGGGCCGCTCCCCGCTGCCGGTCCCGGCGACCACCATGTTGGGCTTGAGGACGATGCCGTCGAGCTGCACCCGCATCAGGTCCAGCTCCTCGAACAGCACCTCCAGCACCGCGGTGCTGACCTCCCGGCACCGCGCCAGCGAGTGGTCGCCGTCCATCAGGACCTCGGGTTCCACGATCGGCACCAGGCCGCCTTCCTGGCACAGACCGGCGTAGCGCGCCAGCGCGTGCACGTTCGCGCGGACCGCGCGGTCGGACGGCGCGTCGTCGCCGATGGTGATCACCGCGCGCCACTTCGCGAAGGTCGCACCGCCCCGCGCGTAGTCCGCGACGCGTTCACGCAGCCCGTCGAGCCCTTCGGTGATCTTCTCCGCGGGCGATCCCGCGAGCGGCTTCGCCCCGGTGTCGACCTTGATCCCGGCGAGGATCCCGATGTCCTCGAGGTACTGCGGGAACGTGCGGCCGTCGCTCAGCTTCTGGTGGAACGTCTCGTCCGCGAGGATGACCCCGCTGATCGGCTCGGCGAGCTGGGGCGTGGTGACGATCAGCTCGCGGTACACCCGGCGGTTCTCCGCCGTGGCTTCGACACCGACCTTCTCCAGCCGGGCGGACATCGTCGCGATGCTCTCGTCGGCGGCGAGGATGCCGCGCCGGTCGGACACCATGGTCCGGGCGATCTTGTTCAGGGCAGACACTGTGTTGCTCCTCCTGCGTTCGGCGCTCAGGCGATCGATTCGTGGACGTCGATCGCCAAGCTGGGTTTGCGCGGCCGGGTCCGCTTGCGCGAGCCGGCTTCTCTTGCCTTCTGCCCCGGCACGAAAACGGTCACCGGAGAGCCTTTCGCCGCGGCGGTCTCCACGAGTTCGCTCGCGTACTCCGGGAGCCCCCGGTGCTCGCTCCACACCGCGTAAATGGGTTTGGCCGGCATTTCCTGGTCGACGGGCACCAGGTGCAGCCGTCCTTCCGCGAGTTCGGACCGCACGGTCGAGACGTTCAGCACCGTCACCCGCCTGCTGGTCGCGACCGCCTGCTTGATCGCGGAAGTGGACGGGAACTCGACGTAGCTCTCCGGGGCGCCCGCCGTGCCGAGCAGTTCGTCGGTGAACTCCCGCAGCCCGGAGCCGCGCTCGCGCAGCACCAGGGGCGCGGCCGCCAGCTCCGGCACCGTCAAGGGCGTGCTCCGCACCGCCCACGGATGCCTCGAGCCGACCACCACGGCCAGCTTGTCGTCGCAGATGTAGCGGGTCACCAGGTCGTCGCGCGGCTGCTGGCGTCCTTGGCCGCCCGCCCCGCACCAGCCGTCGAGGAAAGCGAGGTCGACGTGACTCGTCCGGATCAGCCGGCGCAGCGTCTCGACGTCCCCGGTCCGCACCTCGACCCTGGCCTCGCCGAACGAGAACCCGGAGCGGTTCAGCCACTCCGGGATCAGGTGCTCGGCGATCGCCGGGCTGCCCGCGATCCGCAGCCGTTTCGCTTCGGAAGACCTGGCCCCGGAACCGAACTCCAGCAGTTCCCGCGCCGCCTGCATGACGTTGCGGGCGTACTTCGCCAGCATTTCCCCGTCTTCGGTGAGCTTCGACCCGGCGGGCGAGCGGTCCAGCAGCCGCAGCCCGAGCCGGCGTTCCATCGCGCTGATCCGGATGCTGGCCGCGGGCTGGGAAAGGCTGTGCGCCTGCGCGGCTTTGCCGACACTGCCGTAACTCTCGACCGACAGCAGCAAATCGAGGTCGGCGAGCTGAGGCATCTTGGACGGAAGAACCATGGTTTCACCCTCTCGCTCGGACCGGCGACTCGCGGTATTCAGCGAGATTGCCCGCGGTGCTCGGCGGGGTCAATCGGCCCGGCACGAAAGCACGGCACACGAGCACGAGCGGTGTGCGCTGGGCCATTTGCGGGACGGTCCGGGAGTTCGGCGGCCGTGGCCGGGCCCGCGTTCCCTTTCGTGGCACCGCGGGTGCCGTTCGTCACCGCCGGAACGCCGCTCGTTTTCCTTCGCTCGCCGGGAGTTCCGCCGCGTCGCAGGCGCGCGCCGCCCGCATGACGAGCAGCTCGGCGCGTTCCTCCTGGACGACCTTGCGCACACCGTCCGAAAGCGACTTGCTCTCGAGCAGATCGCCGGTGGCCGCCAGGACGTCCTCTTCGGCTTCAGTGAACCGGGGGTAGAGCGCCCTGGCGAACGCGAGCACGAACTCGGGCCGCGCGTCCGCCATGGACTCCAGGGCGCGCAGGTAACGGTCAGCGTACGGCGTGAGCACCGCTTCCTGCCCCGGTTGCCGGAATCCCGCCATGACGGCCTTCTTCTCCGCGAGCGAAAGGCCGTCACCGCGCAGCCGGTTCCACGCTTGTTCTTTCGCGGCCGCGGTGGGACGCGCGGCTTCGGCTTGCAGGGCGTTGCGCCGTCCACCGTCCCCGGGATCGGCGTCCCGCGCGATGCCGAGCAGCCCGGCGACGTCCCCGCCGGTCGCCGCGAGCCGGAACAGCGCGCGCCACCGGAGGTCCCGGTCGATTTCCAGGCCGGGCCACGGCGACCGCCCGCACACCATTTCGGCCAGCAGGCCGTGATCCGCGACGGCACCGGTCAGCGCCCGCGCGAGAACGAGCTGCCGGTCGCTGCCCGGAGCGGCGCCCGCCAGCCGCTCCCGCACCCGGTGCGCCAGCGCAGGATCCGGGGCACCGTAGGCCTGCACCGCCGTCACCGCGCGGTCCAGCAGCGTTTCCAGGACGCCGTCGGTCTCCCGCGGTCCGTGGGCGAGCACGGCCGACGCGTAGAGCCGCGCGGGCAGCCGCGCGTCGAGCACGTCGTCCCACAGCGCTCCCCACACGACCGACCGCACCCGTGGGTCCTCCACTGCGGACAGACTGCGCACCGCCGTCCGCCGGGACCGCGGGTCCAGCCTGACCTTGACGTGGCACCCGGCATCGGCGTTGGGCACCACGAGGTCCGCCGGACCGGCCGCGGCTTCGCGCCGGCGCGGCGTCAGCCGGACGTGTGTGTCGTGCCGCGGGAGCAGCCTGCCGTCGAGGTCGTCGAACGCCGCGATCCGCAGCGGCAGGTGGCGGGGCGGGACGTCCGGCAGCTGCCGCACGCGGCCGTGGCGCACTTCGACCGTGTTGACGCCGGGACGCAGCAGCCACTCGGCCACCCAGCGGTCGACGTCCTCGTCCGCGCCGGACCGCAGCGCGGCCACGAAGTCCTCGAGCGTGGCGTTGCCCCACGCGTGGGTCCGCAGGTACGTCCGCACTCCGGCGAAAAAGGTGTCCCAGCCGAGGCGCCTGGCCAGGTCGTACAGCACCGCCGCGCCGCGCTTGTAGACGATCGGGCCGAAGTTCACCCGCGCCGCCTCGGTGTCGGGGGTGTCGACCCGGATCGCGTGGCTGGTGGGCATTCGGTCGGCGTGCCGGGCCACCGGCAGGGCGTGGTGCGCGTACGCGGTCCAGCCTTCCCCGAACCGCGTGACCGCCGGTTGCGCGACGACCGAGATCAGCTCGGCGAACGCCTCGTTCAGCCACAGGTCGTCCCACCAGCGCAGGGTCACGTAGTCGCCGAACCACATGTGCGCCATCTCGTGCAGCAGCACCTCGGCCCGCCGTCGCCGCTTGTCTTCGGTGACGCGGTGGGAGAACAGGAACCGCTCGTTGAGCGTCACGCAGCCCGGGTGTTCCATGCCGCCGAACGCGTACTCCGGCGCGAAGACGTGGTCGTACTTGGCGAACGGGTACGGCAGGGCGAACAACCGGCCGCAGTGGTCGAGCCCGCGGCCGACCACCTCGAAGATCTCGGCGGCGTCCGCGGTGAGGTCGTCGAAGAGCGAGCTGCGCGCGTACAACGCCAAGGGCAGCCCGCGGTGGTTGGAGCGCACCCGGCGGAACGGGCCGGCGGCGAACGCCACCAGGTACGGCGGCAGCGGCGGGGTGCACGCGAAGCGCCACGTCGGCCCGGCCGCCACCGGATCGGTGTTGGCGACCACCACCCAGCCGTCCTCGGCGGTGACGGTCAGCTCGACCGCCGCTTTCACGTCGGGCTGGTCGAAGCAGGCGAACACGTGGTGCGCCGCGAAGGGCTCGAACTTCGTGTGCAGGTAGACGTTCCCGTCGAGCGGGTCGCGGAACCGGTGCAAGCCTTCACCGGTGCTCGAATACGGCGCGGACCCGTGCACCCGGACGGTGTTCTCGCCCGGGCGCACGGCGAGCCGGACGCGCGCCCCCTCGTGCGCGTCCGGCCCGAGCTCGCGGCCGTTGCACTCGACCGACTCGACGTCCCCCGCGAAGTCGAGGAAGACGGTCCCTTCGCCGGTGCGGGCCCGAAAGCGGACCACAGTGGTCGTCGCGAACTCCCGGTCCCCCGCGGTCAGGTCGAGGGCCACCGCGTACCGGACGTCCGAGACCTCGGCCGACCGGGCCGCCGCCTCGGCCCGCGTCAGGGTCATCGTCCTCGCGCCGGCACCGTCGGCCTGCGGTAGCGCAGCTGCCCGCCCGCGCCGGCGTCCTCCTGGTTGGCCCGCACGAGCACGTCCTGCACCAGGTGGTGGTCCGGCGAGTGCTGGCACACCGGGTCCGTGCGGCTCGCGTCCCCGGTCAAGGCGAACGCCTGGCACCGGCACCCGCCGAAGTCCAGCTCCTTGCGCGGGCAGCTCCGGCACGGATCGGGCATCCACTCCGTGCCGCGGTACGCCTCGAACGCGGCCGACTTCGTCCAGATCCACGCGAGGTCGTGCTCGCGCACGGAGGCGAACTCCATCGTCGTGATCTCCGCGGCGACCGGGCACGGGTAGACGACCCCGTCCGGGGCGACGGTCAGTGCCGTCTGCGCCCAGCCACCCATGCACGGCTTCGGGTAGGGCTCGTAGTAGTCCGGGAGGATCCAGAGCAGCTCCAGGTTCCCGGCCAGCTCGGCCTTCCGGCGTTCGTAGACGCCGACCGCCGCGTCCAGCTGGACCTTGCTCGGCATCAGCAGCTCGCGGTTGCGCAGCGCCCAGCCGTAGTACTGAGCGTTGGCCAGCTCCAGCCGCTCGGCGCCCCAGCCGACGCAGACGTCGATGATCGCGTCCAGCCGGTCCAGGTTCAGCCGGTGCAGGACGACGTTCATGTTCAGCGGCAGCCCGGCGGCGCGGATGATCCGCGCGGCCGCTTCCTTCTTGTCGAACCGTTTGCTCGCCGCGACCAGGTCGGTCGACTCGGCGGCGTCGCCCTGGATGCTCAGCTGGGCGCTGTTGAGCCCGGCGGCGACGAGCGAGTCCGCCCGGCGTTCGGTGAGCCCGAGCCCGCTGGTGATCAGGTTCGTGTACAGGCCGAGGCGGCGGCATTCGCGGACCAGCGTCTCCAGGTCCCCGCGGACGAGGGGTTCCCCGCCCGAGAAGTGGACCTGCACGACGCCGAGCCCGGCCGCCTGGCCGAGCACCCGCAGCCAGTCCTCGGTGCCGAGCTCGTCCTCGCGTTCGAGCAGCGCCAAGGGGTTCGAGCAGTAGACGCAGTGCAGCGGGCACCGGTGGGTGACCTCGGCCAGCAGGCCGAACGGCTGCGGCGGGCCGGTCACGTGACCACCACCCAGCCGCGCCCGGTGGCGTCCTCGAGGAACGAAATGACGTCGTTGGTGAGGTCGGTCGCCTCGAAGTCGCGCTCGAGCTCCTCGACCAGCTGCCGCACGTTCCGGCTGCCGTCGCACAGGCCCAGGATCGCCGCCCCCGACTTGTTCAGGAGCACGACCCGCTCCGGCAGCAGGAGCAGCTCCACGTCCCGGACGCTGTCGTGCTTGAGCATCGCCTTGGTCGCCAGCCGCGGGGTGGCGGTCAGATCGCCGGTGTCCATCACGAACTCTTGCCGTAGGCGAGTTCGACGGCGTCGAGCAGGCTCCAGAGCACGTCGCACTTGAACTCCAGCGCCCGCGCGCACGCGTCCTGCTGTTCGCGCGTCTTCGCGTGGTTCAGCACCAGTTCGAGCAGGTGCGCGATGTCCTTGGGCTGCTGGGTGAGCCGCGCCTGGAAGTACTCCAGGCCCGCCGGCCCGACCCACGGGTAGTGGCGCCGGACGTCGATGATCCGCCTGCTGAGCAGGTCCGGCGCGAACAGCTCGGTCAGCGCCGACGCCACGGACTCCAGCCACGGCTGCCGACGGCAGAAGTCCACGTAGGCGTCCACGGCGAAACGCACGCCCGGGAGCACGGTGTCGTCGTCGAACAGCTGCTCCCGGGACAGGCCGACGGCCTCACCGAGCCGGACCCACTTCTCGATGCCGCCTTCGGCACCGGTGCGCCCGTCGTGGTCGATGATGCGCTGGATCCACCGGCGCCGGTCGTCCCGCCCGGGCAGCTTGGTGAGGATGAACGCGTCCTTCTTCGGCAGGTTCACCTGGTAGTAGAAGCGGTTGCGCACCCACCCCCGGAATTCCTCCTCGGTCAGCGAGCCCGCGTGCATCCGCTCGTTGAACGGGTGCAGATGGTGGTACCGCTTCTCCCCGATCGACCGCAGCCGCGCTTCGAATTCCTCCGCGGACCAGGCGTTCATACTTCCACCTCCAATCCGGCTCGACCGACCTCGATGCCCAGGCTCGTCAGCCACTGCCGCTCCGGGGACTGTTCGTCGAGGATCGGGTTCGTGTTGTTGATGTGCGTGTAGATCTTCCGTTTCGCCGGAAGGGCGGCCAGTGCGCGAGCGGACCCGTCGGGACCGCCGACGGGCAGGTGCCCCATCGACCGCCCGCTCCGGCTTCCCGCGCCCTGACAGGACATTTCGTCATCCGCCCAGAACGTGCCGTCGACGAACACGCAGTCGGCCGAGGCCACCTGCCGGGCGAACTTCCCGTCCCACCGGGGCACCGTCGGCGCGTACACCACGGTCCCGCCCGTCACGGTGTCTTCCAGGCGGAAGCCGATCTCCCACTCCGCCGAATCGCCGAGCGGGGAGTGCCGCGCCCGCCCGACGTAGCGCGGGGCCTTGGCGCCGGTCAGGAACGGGGTCGCGCGCAACCGCTCGTCCAGCTCGAGGGGTTTGCCGATGTCGAGGCGGGACCAGGTGATCTGCGCGTAGTCGCTCAGCAGCTCCCGGACCGGGAACCACGAAGTCAGCGCCGCCAGCACGGGTTCGGTCCCGTACACCGCCAGCGTCGACTCCTCGCGCAGCATCAGCAGGCCGATCGTGTGGTCGAACTCCGCGTCGGTCAGGAGCACCCCGGCCACCGGCGTCGCGCGGATCTCCGGGCCCGGGTGCAACACGGGGTCGGTGGCGATCTGGTGGTGGACGTCCGGCGTCGCGTTCAGCAGGAACCACTTTTCCCCGGTTCCCGACACGGCGATCCCCGCGTGCAACGACGCGGTTTCGGGCTTGGCGCGGGCCTTCCGGCACCCCGCGCAAGCGCAGTTCCACTGCGGATAGCCCCCGCCGGCCGCGACTCCGAGACAATGGACGAACACGTCGCTCAACACCCGGGTGCGGGACGGGCGGCGCACGCCGCGGAATCAGGTGTCTCGCACCGCATGGCGTCCTCCCTGGTCTGTTCGGCTTGTCCGCACCAGCTTCTGCGGCCGCGCCGGAGCCTGACAACCGGCCGCGAACGACCGGCACCGGATCACGGACGAACGGCGACCGGCCTGCCATGAGCGGTCCGCGTGCCGCGGGGTCATTCGCGGTGCGCATCGGGGGATAGCGGTCTCGCATGTGCGGGGGTGTTGCCGGGGTTCGCGGCGCCGGGTGATGGTTGCCGGACTCAGCAGATCCCGTACCGATGAGGAGAATTGCCGTGCAGCTGCAGGTGGCTTTGGACGTTCTGGACCTTCCCTCGGCACTGACCCTGGCCAACCAGGTCGCCGACCACGTCGACATCCTCGAACTCGGCACCCCCCTGGTGAAAGCCGCCGGCATCGCCGCCGTCAGCGCCATCAAGGCCGCCCACCCCGACAAGCTGGTTTTCGCCGACCTCAAAACCGCCGACGCCGGTGAACTCGAAGCCGGACTCGCGTTCGAAGCCGGCGCCGACCTGGTCACCGTCATGGGCACCGTCGACGACGACACCATCCGCGGCGCGGTCGCCGCCGGCCGCAAGTACGGCAAGCAGGTCGTCGCCGACATGATCGGCGTCACCGACAACCGCGTCGCGCGGATCCGCGAAGTCGCCAAGCTCGGTGTCTCCTTCGTGGAGATCCACGCCGGGCTGGACGAGCAGGCCCGGCCGGGTTACAGCATCCAGCAGCTGCTCGACGACGGCCGGCTGGCCGGAGTCCCGTTCTCCATCGCCGGCGGCGTGAAGGCCGACACCATCGGCGCCGTCCGTGAAGCCGGAGCCGTCGTCGCCGTCGCCGGTGGCGCGATCTACAACGCCACCGACCCCGGCGCCGCCGCGGCCGAGCTGAAGAAGCACGCCACCCGCTGA
>NZ_JAAGNB010000747.1:0-2977 GCF_010550475.1 Amycolatopsis sp. SID8362 | reverse complement strand
GACCCACTCGCGTTCGGCGCGGATGTCCGGCAGCAGCGCGCACGCGATGTCCGCCGCCCCGGCGCCTTCGCGCGCCCGCAGCCGTTCGACGCCGAGGCCGCGGGCGCGCAGCGGTTCGGCGATCGCGTTCGCGAGGTCGAGGATCTCCGGCGGGTTCCGGAAACTGGTGAGCAGCCCGAATTCGTGCGCGGGGACGAGCCGTTCGCCGTCGAAGCGCGGGAAGTCCGTGGTGAACCGGGGCAGGTTGGCGGCGCTGGCGCCGCGCCAGCCGTAGATGGCCTGCGCCGGGTCGCCGACGGCGGTCACCGGCAGCGGCGGGTTCTCGACGCCGCCGAACAGCGCGCGCAGCAGGACGCGCTGGGCGTGCCCGGTGTCCTGGTACTCGTCGAGCAGGACGGCGCCGTAGCGCTCCCGCTCGCCGCGCACGACCGACGGGTAGCCGCTCGCGAGCTGCGCGGCCAGCGACATCTGGTCGGCGAAGTCGAGCGCGCCTTCGTTGCGCTTGCGCCGGTGGTACTCCTCGACGAGCGGCAGCAGCGCGAGCCGGAAGTGCTGCGCGGCCATGATTTCCGTGAGCTTCTGCGGCAGCGCGGCCCGCTGTCCCTTGGCGCGCGGCGCGTTTTCGATGACGCGGCACATCCACGTCGTGTACTCGGCGAGCTGCTCGACCGAGATCAGGTGCTCGCCGAGTTCACCGGCGAGCTGCAGGACGTCGGCGGTGACGGTCGGCGGGACGCGGTCGGTGTCGAGCTCATTGTCCCATGTGGACACGACGCGGTGCGCGATCTGCCACGACGACGTCTCGGACAGCAGCCGGACACCGGGTTGCACGGGCAGCCGGAGGCCGTGTTCGGAGAGCATGCGCCCGGCGTAGGCGTGGTAGGTCAGGACGGTCGGTTCGCCGGCGACCACAGTGGACCGCAGCCCGCCGGTGGGGTCTAGGCGGTCGAGCAGCCCGGACCCGGCCAGGCGCCGCAGCCGCGCGCGGACGCGTTCGCCGAGCTGGCGGGCGGCCTTGCGGGTGAAGGTGAGGCCGAGCACGCGGTCGGGGCTGACGATCCCGTTGGCGACGAGCCAGACCACCCGCGCGGCCATGGTTTCGGTCTTCCCGGCCCCGGCCCCGGCGACCACGAGCGAGGGTTCGACGGGCGCGGCGATGACGGTGGCCTGCTCCGGCGTGGGCCGGTGCAACCCAAGCGCGTCAGCCAGCTCCGCGGGCTCAACAGGATTCGCGACAACGAGCGGGCTCACGCTGCCACCCCCACCGGTCGTGAGTGATGAGTAGGGTTAGAACCCGACTGATCACTCACGAGGTCATTCGGCGTCACGGGCCTGGCACCTGTCTGCCTTCGGGGCGCAGGGGGCAGCAGCCGCGGGCCGGGCAGCGGTCGCAGTCCGGGTTCTCCTGCGCCTGGTAGTCCGGCCCGGCGGCCGACGCCGCGGCGTCGCGGACCAGCTCCAGCCACTGCTTACCGCCGACCTCGTCCATCGGCGGCTGGGACCGCTCGGTGGCCCCCGTCTTGTTGTTCGCCTTCGCGACGTAGACCAGCTTCGCGCCGCCGGGTTCGTTGCTGCCCTTGATCGCGCCCAGCAGCACCGCCAGCTGGTACGCCGCCAGCTGCGGGTGCGCCTCGGCGTCCGCGCCGGAAACCGGCACCTTGCCCGTCTTGATGTCGACGATCACCGGCCGCCCGTCGGCGTCCAGCTCCACCCGGTCGACGCGCCCGCGCAGCAGCACGCGGACCTCGTCCGAGCCGCCTGCCGGCAGCTCGACCTCGATGTCCTGCTCGACCCCGGCTTCCTTCAGCTCCGCCCGGCTGCGCTCCAGCCACGTCACGAAGTTCTGCAGCATCTGCTCGACGCGCCGCCGTTCCCGCCGGGAGAACCACGGCGCCCCGGCGTCGACCCGCACCCACGCTTCGTCCAGCGCCGCCTGCAGCTCGGCCTCGGTGCGGCCGGACGAGACCGCCTCCGCCAGCCCGTGCACCAGTGTCCCGGTCACCGCGGCCAGCTGCGCCGGGTCGCTGCCGCCGTGGCGCTCGATCATCCACCGCAGCGGGCACTTGGTCAGGATTTCCACTGTGGACGGAGAGATCCGGATCAGGTCGCCCGGCGGGTGCACCGGCTCGTCGCTGGACGCCGGCAGCAGGCCGTACCACGTCGACGGGTGCGCGCCCGGCACCTTCGCGTCAGCCAGCCGGGCAAGCTGCTTTGCCGCCCGGCGCCGGCGCGCGGGCTCCGCCTTGTCGTCGCAGACGACCTCGCGCAGCTCCCCCACCAGCTCGGCCAGCACCAGCGACCGGCCCGGCGGCTTCATCCGCGAGTCGAGGCCGCCGTCGTCGGCGCCGTTCTCCTCGAGGTCGTCGAGGAAGCGCGACGGCTGCTCGTCTTCGCCCGAAACCGCGGTGACCAGCAGCGTCTGCTTCGCGCGGCTCATCGCGAGGTAGAACAGGCGCCGTTCCTCGGCGAGGATCGGCGCGGTCTGGGACACGGCGTCGTCGTCGACCCCGGCCATCAGGTCCTTGAGCCGCTCCACGCCCAACACGGATCCCCGCAGCCGCAGGTCCGGCCACGCGCCTTCCTGGACGCCGGCGACGGCGACGACCGTCCACTCGCGACCGGCGGCCGCGTGCGCGGTGAGCAGCGAGACGCCGTCACCGGGGACGGCGGCCGGGGCGAGCGTGTCGCCCGCGATCCGTTGCGCGCCAAGGTAGTCCGCGAAGGAAGCGACGCTCGCGCGGGGCAGCCGGTCGACGTACCGGCCGGCCGCGTCGAACAGCGCGACCACGGCGTCGAGGTCGCGATCGGCTTGCGCGGCCAGCGATCCGCCGCGTTCAACCTGCTTCAGCAGCTTGTCCTGCAGCCCGCTTTCGGTCCACAGCTGCCACAGCACCTGCTCGACGCCGTCGCCGCGCGCCACGGCCTGGTGCGTGACGCGCAGCAGCCCGCCGACGCGCCGCACCGGCTCGGCTTCGGC
>NZ_JAAGNB010000696.1:0-5262 GCF_010550475.1 Amycolatopsis sp. SID8362 | reverse complement strand
CGGCGTTGCCCGAGCAGGTGGAGAACGCCGCGCTGCGGCGGGTGCTGGGCGGACTGAGCGTCACCGAGGTGCCGGCCGAACGGGGCGAATCGGACGATATCGACACGCCCGAGGATCTTGAGCGGCACCGCTGAACCCGGGAACCGGATCAGCTTCACAGATGTCACACCGGGGAAGGTGTTGGCTACTCCCGGGGCAAGCCGTGCGTTCGCGTGCCGGATGAGACGAACGGCCGGGGGACGCAGTACGGTCGCACCGCGTGATCACCGTCGCGGGGGCGGCGCACGAACTTTCGAGGAGGCAGAGTGACCGAGCCCGGCTACGCCGAGGGCGGGAACGGCCAGCAGGCGACACCGGCCCGGGACGCCCAGTTGCTGGAGCGGACCGTGTTCGAGGTCAAGCGGATCATCGTCGGCCAGGACCGCCTGGTCGAGCGGATGCTGGTCGGGCTGCTGGCCAAGGGCCACCTGCTGCTCGAAGGCGTGCCCGGCGTGGCGAAGACCCTCGCCGTCGAGACCTTCGCCCGCGTCGTCGGGGGCTCGTTCTCCCGCGTCCAGTTCACGCCCGACCTGGTGCCCGCCGACATCCTCGGCACGCGCATCTACCGCCAGGGCGCCGAGCGGTTCGACGTCGAGCTCGGTCCGGTCGTGGCGAACTTCGTGCTCGCCGACGAGATCAACCGCGCGCCCGCCAAGGTGCAGTCGGCGATGCTCGAGGTGATGGCCGAGCGGCACGTGTCGATCGGCGGGCAGACGTTCCCGATGCCCGACCCGTTCCTCGTGCTGGCCACCCAGAACCCGATCGAGAACGAGGGTGTGTACCCGCTGCCCGAGGCGCAGCGCGACCGCTTCCTGTTCAAGATCGTCGTCGAATACCCGACGGCCGAGGAAGAGCGCGAGATCATCTACCGGATGGGTGTCGCCCCGCCGACCCCGCACGAGGTGCTCAGCCCGAGCGAGCTGGTCCGGCTGCAGGGCGTCGCGTCGCAGGTGTTCGTGCACCACGCCCTCGTCGACTACGTCGTGCGCCTGGTGCTGACCACCCGCACGCCGAACGAGCACGGCCTCGCCGACGTCGCCGGCTGGGTGTCCTACGGCGCTTCGCCGCGTGCGAGCCTCGGCATCATCGCCGCCGCGCGGGCGCTGGCCCTGGTCCGCGGCCGGGACTACGTGCTGCCGCAGGACGTCGTCGACGTCGTGCCGGACGTGCTGCGCCACCGGCTCGTGCTGTCCTACGACGCGCTGGCCGACGGCGTGCCGATCGACCACATCATCACGCGCGTGCTGCAGACCGTGCCGTTGCCGCAGGTCTCGGCCCGGCCGCAGGGCGGGGCCGGCCAGGGTGGCCCGGTCCCGGCGGGCGCGCCGGTCAGGTAACCCGGCGATGGCGAAGAACGAGAAGGGCGACCGCCCTTCGTGGGCGCCGCCGGTGCTGCGCGGCGACCGGATGGAGGCCGGGCTCCGGACCCTGGAGCTCGACGTCCGCCGCCGGCTCGACGGGCTGCTGCAGGGCAACCACCTCGGCCTCGTGCCGGGGCCGGGCTCCGAGCCTGGCGAGGCGCGTCCCTACCAGCCCGGTGACGACGTGCGCCGGATGGACTGGGCGGTCACCGCCCGCACCACGACCCCGCACATCCGCGAGACCGTGGCCGACCGCGAGCTGGAGACGTGGGTCGTCGCCGACCTGTCGGCCAGCCTCGACTTCGGCACGGCGCTGTGCGAGAAGCGCGACCTGGTGGTCTGCGCGGTCGCGGCGGTCGCGCACCTCACCGGTGGCGGCGGCAACCGGATCGGCGCGCTGATCTCCACCGGTGCCGACACGACCCGCATCCCGGCGCGTGGCGGCCTCGCGCACGCCCGCGGCCTGGTGCGGAAGCTGGCGGAGACCCCGCGGGCGCCCGAGGGCACTCGCGGTGATTTCGCTGCCGCTTTGGAAGCGCTGCGTCGTCCGCCGCGCCGCCGCGGCCTGGCCGTGGTGATCTCCGACTTCCTGGGCGACACGTCCTGGGAGCGGCCACTGCGCGCGCTGGGCGGGCGCCACGAACTGATCGCGATCGAAGTCCTCGACCCGCGCGACGTCGACCTGCCCGAGGTGGGCACCGTCGTGCTGGCCGACCCGGAGACAGGGAAACAGCGCGAAGTGCACGCTTCGGCCTTGCTGCGCAAGGAGTTCGGGGCCGCGGCCCACGCCCACCGGCAGAAGGTGGCGGCCGGCCTGCGCCGCGCGGGTGCGGCGCACCTGACGCTGCGCACTGACGCCGACTGGATCGCCGACATGGTGCGGTTCGTCGTCGCCCGAAAGCGGCGCTGGTCCGGGGGTGTCGCGTGAGTTTGACGGGCTTCACCGCGCCCTGGTGGTTCCTGCTCCTGATCGCCGTGGCGGCGGTCGCCGTCGGGTACGTGCTCGCCCAGCGGGCGCGGCGGAAGCGGACCATGCGGTTCGCGAACCTCGACCTGCTGGAGCGGGTCGCGCCGAAGAGCCAGGGCTGGGTCCGGCACGTGCCGGCGGTGCTGATCGTGCTGTCGCTGCTGCTGCTCACCGTGGCGCTCGCCGGGCCGACCGCCGAGCAGAAGGTGCCGCGCAACCGGGCCACCGTGATGCTGGTGATCGACGTGTCGCTGTCGATGGAGGCCACCGACGTCGCCCCGACGCGGCTGAAGGCGGCGCAGGACGCGGCGACGCAGTTCGCGCAGAACATGACCCCGGGGATCAACCTGGGCCTGATCTCGTTCGCGGGTACGGCGACCGTGCTGGTCAACCCGACGACGGACCGCAACGGCGTGATCAAGGCGATCGAAAACCTGAAGCTGGCGCAGTCGACGGCGACCGGTGAGGGCATCTTCGCGGCCCTGCAGTCGGTGGAGAGCTTCTCCACCGTCGTGGGCGGCGCCGACGGACCGCCGCCGGCCCGGATCGTGCTGATGTCGGACGGCAAGCAGACGGTGCCGGAGGACCTGTACGCGGCGCGCGGCGGCTACACGGCGGCGCAGGCGGCGAAGCAGGCGGGCGTCCCGATCTCGTCGATCTCGTTCGGCACCACGCACGGCTCGGTCGACATCGACGGCAAGGCCCAGCCGGTGAGCGTGGACGACGAGTCGCTGCGCGAGATCGCGCGGCTTTCCGGCGGCGACTTCTACAAGGCGGCCAGCGCCGAGGAGCTGAAGAAGGTCTACGCGGACCTCGGCGAGCAGATCGGCTACGAGATCAAGGACGCCGACGCGAGCAAGCCGTGGGTGGTCGTGGGCACGCTGATCCTGATGATCGGCGCGGCGGCCAGCCTGTTCTTCGGGCAGAGACTCCCGTGACTCAAGCTCGGCGGACGCCGTGCAGGCTTCCGCCGAGCAGGGTCACCCCGGAGAGGACGCCGCTGACGAAGGGAACCCACTCCGCGGCGCTCCCGAGCAGGGCGAGACCGACGACGCCGAGCACGGTCAGGACCGCGCCGACCACCAGGATCGACCGCGTCTTCCACGCCCAGGCCAGCGCGACGAAGTGCAGCCCGACGATCGTGGCGATCCAGGCGACGTTGGCCTCCACCGGCGCTTCCAGCAGGGTCAGCACGAAGAACCCGGCGACCAGCAGCACGACTTCGCCGATGACGATCACCCGGTAGCTCGGCCCGAACACCGGCCGTCCCTCGAGCGTCGGCCGCCCGCCCGCGCGCAGGCCGAGCACCACCACGGCCGCGAGCGCGAGCACGGCGAGGGCACGCAGCACCCAGCCGAGCGCCGCGGGCAGCGGCGGACCGGAGTTGACCACGACGAACACGGCACCGAACGCGGCGCCGATGAGCGCCCCCAGGAACTGCTGTCGCATCCGGCGAACCTACCGGACGTCGATCAAGTACCCGCGAAGCCGTTCTGCCGCCAGGCTTCGTAGACCGTGATCGCCGCGGTGTTGGCCAGGTTCAGCGACCGGCTGGTCGGCAGCATCGGCAGCCGCACGCGTTCGGTCACCTCGGGCGCTTCCTGCACCGACGCCGGCAACCCGACCGACTCAGGCCCGAACAGCAGCACGTCACCCGGTGCATACGCGACCTCGGTGTACAGCCGGGTCGCCGACGCGCTGAACGCGTACACCTTCGCCGGCAGCAGCGCTTCCCAAGCGGCGGACAGGGAAGCGTGGACGTGCACCCGGGCGAGGTCGTGGTAGTCGAGCCCGGCGCGGCGCAACTGCTTGTCCTCCAACGTGAACCCGAGCGGTTCGACGAGGTGCAGCTCGCAGCCGGTGTTGGCGGCCAGGCGGATCGCGTTGCCGGTGTTCGGCGGGATTTCGGGGTGGTAGAAGAGAACGCGGAACACGGCTCAGCCTTCCAGGAGCGCCGCGTAGATCTTGCGGACCGCGTCCGGCGGGGCCGCCGGGCGCAGCGTCGCCGGGTCGATGAAGACGTACCGGACATTCGCGGTCTGGATGAGCGTCTCGCCGCGGTGGATCTCGAAGTCGAAGATGAGTGACGTCGTGCCGAGGTGGTTCAGGTACTGCGAAACGACGAGCTCGTCGTCGTAGCGCGCGGGTGCGCGGAACTTGAGGTTCGCCTCCGCGACCACGACGTCGGTGCGGTGGGCGAGGAACTCGTCGTGCGAACCGAACAGCGCCTTCTCCGCCTCGAACGCGCACATGTCCACATAGGCCAGGTAGTGGGCGTTGAAGACGATGCCCTGGCCGTCGCACTCGTGGTAGCGCACGCGCAGCGGCATCTCGACGATCGGGCGGCGGGGTTCGGTCACGAACCCAATCTACGGTCAGCCGTGCAGCGCCCGGTAAGCGGCCGCCGCACCCGGCTGCAGGGGGACCGGCTGCGTGCCGATCAGCGTGCGCACGTCGAGGAACTGCGTCCCGACGGCTTCGGCGGGTACCAGCGCGGTCGCCCGTTCGACGAGCAGCCGGACCACCGCCGCCGCGACGTCGTCGGGCAGGGCGGGGGAGCAGACCAGCAGGTTCGCGACGCCGATCGTGCCCAGCGCGCCGACCCCGCGGTACGCGCCGTCGGGCACCTGGACCTGGTCGTAGACCGGGCCGTACGCGGCGCGCAGCGCGGGCACCACCGAATCCAGGGGCAGCAGCGCGATCGGGGTGGTGCGGGTGAGGTCGGCGAGCTTGGGCGTCGGCACCCCGCCGGACCACAGCATGGCGTCGATCCGGCGGCCGGCCAGCGCGCGGACGGCGTCGTCGAACAGCAGGTGCCGGGCGTCGACCGCGACTCCGGCCTTCGCGAACAGGCGCTCGCCGAGCTGGGCGGCGCCGGACCCGCCCGCGCCGAGC
>NZ_JAAGNB010000637.1:0-2206 GCF_010550475.1 Amycolatopsis sp. SID8362 | reverse complement strand
ACCGAGACCTGCGGGATGCCCGCCGCGCGGGTCAACGCCGCCGCCCGCGCCACGCGCTGCAGCTGCATGAGCGCGCGCATGCCCTGCTGCATGCGGCTGCCACCGGTCGCGATCAGCGACACCACCGGCAGCCGCGCGTCGCGGGCGTGGGCGAACGCCGCCTCGATCCGGTCGCCCGTGCGCTGCCCGAGCGACCCGCCGAGGAACCCGAACTCGAACGCGATCAGCACGGCCTCGACGTCGCCGATCTTCGCCGTCCCGCAGACGACCGATTCCTTCTCGCCGGTGCGCTCTTCCGCCGCCGCACGGGCTTCGCGGTAACCCGGCCAGCCGATCGGCCCGTCGGCCGGCTCGTCGCGCAGCGGCGTGGGGAACTCGGTGAACCCGCTCGCGATCGCTTCGACGACTTCGCGCGCGGGCAGCCTAGACACCGAGCGCCCGCTTCATGACCTTGCCCATGTCGTTGCGCGGCAACGCGTCCAGGTACCGGACGACCCGCGGGCGCTTGTGCGGCGCGAGCAGCTTCGCGACGTGGTCGGCGAGTTCGTCGGCGGCCGGCGGCTCGCCGTCCGGCACGATCCACGCGACGATCCGCTCGCCGAGGTCGTCGTCCGGCTCGCCGGTGACGGCCGCTTCGGCGACGCCGGGGTGTTCGAGCAGCGCGTTCTCGATCTCGCCCGCGCCGATCTTGTAGCCGCCGCTCTTGATCAGGTCGGTCGCCTTGCGCCCGACGATCTTGACGTAGCCGTCGGCGTCCCGCGTGGCCATGTCGCCGGTGCGGAACCAGCCGTCGTCGAACGCGGCCGCGGTCGCGTCCGGGCGGTTGAGGTACTCGGTGAACAGGTTCGGCCCGCGCACCTGGATCTCGCCGACGGTCTCGAGGTCGTCGACCACCTCGCCGGCGTCGCCGACCAGCCGCAGGTCGACGCCGCGCAGCGGGACGCCGACCGTGCCGGGCTTGCGTTCGCCGTCCGCGCGGACGCTGGTGTTCATCAGGGTTTCGGTCATCCCGTAGCGCTCGACGACCTGCTGGCCGGTCGCCGCGGTGATCCGCTGGTGGTCGTGCACCGGCAGCGCGGCCGACCCCGAAACCAGGAGCCGTGCGCCGCGAAGCGCGTCCGCCAGCGCGGGGTTCTCGTCGACCTCGCCCGCGATGCGGTGGTACATCGTCGGGACGCCGAACAGCATGGTCGCGCCGTTCGCCAGCTCGCGCGCGACGCCCTCGGTCGAGAACCGGCCGAGGTGGCGCACCGAGCCGCCGCGGCGCAGCGGGCCGAGGATGCCGAGGATCAGGCCGTGCACGTGGAACAGCGGCAGCCCGTGCACGAGGACGTCGGCCGCCGTCCAGCCCCAGGCGTCCTCGAGGGCGTCGAGCGTGGTCGCGATCGCCCGGCGGGGGAGGACGACGCCCTTGGGCGGCCCGGTCGTGCCCGACGTGTAGACGATCAGCGCGGGCGTCTCCGGATCCGGCTCTTCCGTGGCGAACGCTTTCCCACCGGTCAGCGGGATGTCCCGCCGCGGCAGCCCGGCGAGGGCCGCGGGCAGCTCGGCGCCCGGTTCGGCGAGCACGAGCTGCGGCTCGCTGTCGGTGAGGATGTGGGCGAGCTCGCGCTCGCCGATCTTCGGGTTGAGCGGCACGGCGGGCACCCCGGCGAGCAGCGCGGCGACGACCGCGACGCTCGTGTGCACGGTCGGGGTCGCCCAGACGGCGACGCGGCCGCGAGGAAGCTCGGCGGCGAGCCCGCCGGCCACGGCGGCGAGGTCGGGGTAGGTGAGGACGTGGTCGCCGAAGCGCAGGGCTTCTCCGGCGGAACCGTCGGCAAGGGCGGGGAACAACGGGGCGGGCACCGCGGGGACCTCCCAGAGTCGGACTCGCCCGCACGTTACCGTGCGGATCAGTCCCCTGCAGAGACCTTCCGAAGACGCTGGTCGTAGGCTGGGACACCGTGTTGGTACTGGCGATCGATACCTCGACCCCGGCGGTCACCGCGGGCGTCGTCGAGGTGGACGGCGACGCGGTCGAGACGCGCGGAGAGCGCGTCACGGTCGACCCGCGTGCCCACGGCGAGCTGATCACGCCGCACGCGCTGGCCGCCGCCGAAGCCGCGGGGGTCGCGCTCAAGGACCTCGACGCGATCGTCGCCGGCGTCGGCCCCGGCCCGTTCACCGGCCTGCGCGCCGGGATGGCGACCGCCGCCGCGCTCGG
>NZ_JAAGNB010000586.1:0-8140 GCF_010550475.1 Amycolatopsis sp. SID8362 | reverse complement strand
CCGGGCATGGCGGGGCCTCACGTCGTCGTTCGCGGCGGCGACCGGCCCGTGCGGCGGGGCCGGCGATCCTCACCCGGTATACGGGCCGCGGCCCCGAGCGGTTCACCCCGTACCCCGAACCCGGCGGTCCAAACCCGCTACCCCGGCTTTCACCCGCGAAAACGCCGGAAATCCCCGCGACGGGTGCCTGGTGGTTGCGGGCCGCGGGAGCCGGTGTTCTCCTCGGGGCGACCGATGATCGAATTCCGGACGGAGGCACGACCGATGAACCTGTTCGACAAGGCCAAGGAAGCGCTCGGGAAGAACCCGGAGCAGGCCGATCAGGGTGTCGACAAGGCCGCCGAAGCCGCCAAGCAGCGGTTCGGCGAACACTCCGACAAGATCGACCAGGGCTCCGACAAGGTGAAGGACTTCCTCCACAAGCAGGGCGGCGGGCAGCAGGACGCACCGCCGCAGTGACCGCCTGCCGGTGAAGCCCAGCCGTCCGGGCGAAGCACGCTTCACGCCCCTCACGGCTGGGTACCACCGGCTCCGTGGTCGCCACCTACCTCGTCCCCGTCCGCACCGCCCTCCTCCTCTTCCCGCTCGTCGCGCTGGCCGTCATGCTGCCGGCCGCGTTCGTCAGCTACCGCCGCCGCGGCCGCGCCGGCGGGTGGCAGACCTTCGTCTTCTACGCGTTCCTCTTCTACCTGCTGGCGATCGCGACGCAGACGGTGCTCCCGCTGCCCGCCGATCCGGCGTACTGCGCGGGACACACCTACGCGAGTTCTCCGCAGTTGCGGCCGTTCTACTTCGTCGAAGTGGTTTCGCAGCGCGCCCGCGGGCACTGGAGCCCGGGCGCGCTGCTGCACAACCCGGCCGTCTGGACCACGGCGCTCAACGTCGTGATGCTCGCACCGCTCGGCTTCTACGTCCGGTACGCGCGACGGGTGCGGCTCGTGCCCGCGACCCTCATCGGCTTCGGCGTCTCGCTGTTCTTCGAGCTGACGCAGCTGACCGGCCTGTGGTTCGTCTACCCGTGCCCGTACCGGCTGTTCAGCGTCGACGACCTGATCCTCAACACGGCCGGTGTCGTCGCCGGCTGGTTGCTCGCCGGTCCCCTCGGCCGCTTGCTGCCCGCCCTCGAACCAGAGCACGACCGGCGCCGGTACGCCGCGAAGGTCACCTTCACCCGGCGGCTCTTCGCGCTGGCCACCGACCTGCTCGGGTTCGCCGCGCTGCTCGGGTTCCTCTTCGGCCTGCTCACGCTGTTCGGCGAGGACCTGCGCCACCGCGACACGCCGGTGGTGATCCTCGCCGTCGTCTGGTTCGTGGTGCTGCCCGCCGTGACCGGCTCGACCCCCGGGAAGCGCGCGATGCTGCTGCGGGTGACGCGACGGGGTGGCCGCCGGGCCGGACCGGTTTCGCTGCTGGTCCGCAACGGCGTCCTGCTCTCGCCGCTGTGGCTCGCGTGGTGGGTGCTGGACCTCGACCGCTGGGACCTCGGCGCGCACCCCTGGCAGCTGCTCCTGCCCGTGGCGCTGGCCGCGTCGGTGTTCGTGGTGGGCGTCTGGACGCCGCTGGCGGTGCTGCTCGACGACGAGCACCGCGCACCCTACGAACGGCTGACCCGCACGGTGAACACCGCCATCGTGCCACCCATCGAACCGGCCGCCGGACCGCCGGAGCGGCAACCAGTCCTCAAAGGACAGTGACCGGTCGCCACGCTGCCCGCGGCACGCGGCTTTGGTAGATTGCGCGGGGAACGGGTTGAGCCGCCGGCCCGTGTCCCGATCCCCGGCCTGGAGTCTTCATGACCACCGACGCAGCGCGGCCACGGCAGCGGTACTCCGGCGACGGCACGGCGAAGGAGGCGGTTGTGAAGCTCCGCGATGTGCGGCACGAGCTGGGGATCTCCGCCGAGCTCACCGAGCTGGCCCGGGTCCGCCAGTGGGTGCGCTCGGTGCTGTGCGGCCTGCCGGCGAGCGTCGTCAGCACCGCCGTCATGGTGGTCGACGAGCTGGCGTCCAACGCGCTGCGCCACGGCCGCGCGCCCTACCACGTCCGGCTGCTGCCAGGTGTCGCCAAGCTGCGGATCGAAGTCGACGACGGCGGCGGCGAGACCGCCCGCCGCCGGACGCCGTCCGACGACGGCGGCCGTGGGCTCCTGCTGGTGGAGCGCTGCGCGGCGGCGTGGGGACAGCTGCGCCGGGCCGGCGGCAAGACCCTCTGGGCCGAGCTGATCACCGACCCGGCCCCTGGCTGACCGGACCCCGCTCCCCTACCCCTCCGCCCGCGCCAGCTTCGACGGCCACCAGATCCGCCGCCCGACGTCCACGGTCAGCGCGGGCACCAGCAACGACCGCACCAGCAGCGTGTCCAGCAGCACCCCGAACGCCACGATGAACGCGATCTGCGCGAGGAACAGGATCGGGATCACCGCGAGCGCGGAGAACGTCGCCGCCAGCACCACCCCGGCCGACGTGATCACCCCGCCGGTCAGGGAAAGCCCGCGCAACGTACCTGCACGCGTCCCCCGCGTCAGCGCCTCTTCACGCACCCGGGTCATCAGGAAGATGTTGTAGTCGATCCCCAGCGCCACCAGGAAGACGAACCCGAACAGCGGCACCACCGGGTCCGCGCCCGGGAAGCCGAAGACGTGGTTGAACACCAGCGCCGACACGCCCATCGTCGCGGCGAACGACAGCACCACCGTGGCGATCAGCAGCAGCGGCGCCAGCAGCGAGCGCAGCAGCAGGGCCAGCACGAGGAAGATCACCAGCAGCACGATCGGGATGATCAGCGCCCGGTCGTGCTTCGACGTCTGCTGGGTGTCCAGCTGGATCGCGGTCGGGCCGCCGACCTTCGCGTTCGCGCCGGGGATCGCGTGGACGGCGTCGCGCAGCTTGCCGACGGTCGCGACCGCGGTCTCGGAGTCCGCCGGGTCGTTCAGCACGGACAGGACCTGCACCCGGCCGTTCACCACCTTGGGCAGCCCGTCGGGGCCGGGCAGCGGGAACGACCGCGCGACACCATCCATTGTGGACGCCTGCAGGACCGCCGGCAGCGCGCCGGCGTCGGCGATCGTGATCGCGGGGGCGCCGAGCCCGCCCGGGAAGTGGCGGCCGAGGACCTCCTGCCCCGTCCGGGATTCGACCTGGGTGAGGAACACGTCGGACTGCGCGGTGCCGGAGGCCTTGAGCTGCGGCAGGAACGCGACGCCGACGCCGAGCACGAGCGCCGTCACCACCCAGACCGCCCGTGGTCGGCGGCCGACCAGCCGGGCCACCCGGCCCCAGCTGCCGGACGTCTCCGGGTGCGGCGAGCCGAGCGCCGGCTTGAACGGCCAGAACGCGCCGCGGCCGCAGAGAGCGAGCGCCGCGGGCAGGAACGTCGTCGACGCCAGCAGCGCGGCGCCGATGCCGATCGCCGCGACCGGGCCGAGCCCCTTGTTGGAGTTGAGGTCGCTGAACAGCAGGCACAGCACGCCGAGCACGACCGTCCCCGCCGACGCGGCGATCGGTTCGAGGGTCGCGCGCCAGGCGAGTTTCAGCGCGTCGAAGCGGCTTTCGGTGTCGCGCAGCTGCTCGCGGAACCGGGCCACGAGCAGGAGCGCGTAGTCGGTGGCCGCGCCGAAGACGAGGATCGAGAGGATGCCCTGGCTCTGGCCGTTGAGCGCGAGGACGTCGTGCTTGGCCAGCAGGTACACGACGAGGCTGGCGAGCCCGAGCGCGAACACCGCCGACAGCAGGACCAGGAACGGCAGCAGCGGGCTGCGGTAGACGGCGATGAGGATCAGCGCGACCACCCCGCCCGCGACGAGCAGGAGGATGCCGTCGATGCCGCCGAACGCCTTGACCAGGTCGGCGATCTGCCCGGCGGGCCCGGTGACGAGCACGGAGAGCCCGTCGGGGGCGCCGGCGAGCTTCGCGCGGACCTCCTTGACGACCTCGCCGGGGTTGCCGTCGGCGAGGATCGGCACGCTGAGCTGCACCGCCTGGTCGTCCCGCGGAGCGTTTTCGGGCGCACCGAGCGGGCCGGCGACGCCGGGCACGGCGCCGAGCTCCCGTGCCTTGGCTTCGAGGAACTGCCGGTCGGCGGCGGTCAGCCCGGCCGGGCGCTCGGCGACGACGGTCGCGGGCAGCACCTGACGCGGGGTGAACGCCTTCTGCTCGTCGGAGACCTCGGTGGCCTCGGCCGAACTCGGCAGGAACGCGGCGTTGTCGTTCTTCGCGACCTCGCTGAGCTTCCCCGCGAAGGGCCCGCCGAACCCGCCCAGCCCGAGCCAGGCGACCACGAGCAGCGCGGGGAGCAGCCAGCGGAGGCGGCGCGGGGAGTCGTTCATGGTCGCTAAGGTCCTTTCGAGGGCGAACCCGCCCAATTGTTCAGCAGGCTGAACATTTTGCACGACGACCCGGAGTGACGGTGAGCACAGCCCCCGAACCCGATCTGAGCACCTGGCCCACCGGGCGGCTGCTGGCCGTCGCCGCACGACTGGTGGAGCAACGCTGGGTGACCGTCCTCGCCCATCTGGGGCTCACCCACGCGGGGCTGATCGCGCTGCATTCGCTGCGCGACGGGCCGCTCCCCCAGCGGACGCTGGCCCAGCACTGCCAGGTGACCGACCAGACGATGAGCCGCACGCTCGACCGCCTCGCGAAGGCGGGTTTCGTCACGCGCACGCCCGATCCGGCGGACGCCCGCCGTCACCTGACCCGGTTGACTTCGGCCGGCCGGGCGGTCCACGAAGAGGCGGTCCGCGCCGAGCCCGCCCTGCTCGGCGGGCTCGGCGCGGACCCGGCCTTCCGCGGCAGGCTGCTGGAGCTGATCGCGGGGCTTTCGGCGGGCGATTGAGAGTTCGCGGGCCTGGGTAGATCTTGTGGCATGTGGATCGCGGTGAGCACCCCAGTGGCCGTCCTGATCGCTACCGTCCTGATGGAGCGGTTCGAGCGACGATGCCACCTGGCGCCGACCGCTGAGACCGAACGACCTCGCGTCGCACGCTGACGCCCACCGTGTGATCCACGTCTCACTCTCCTCCCTCGAGAACCCTGGGCCCGTCCCCCGGCGACTGACTGGTCGGATCCGGCGGACCGAGCCCGGGTTCAAGGGAGGAGACATCCATGCGCAGCAACCCGAAAACCACCCGCGTGGCGCTCGGCGTGGCCCTCGCGGCCGGCGTCGTCACGGCGGCGAGCATCGGGATGGCCGGCGGCGCGACCGCGCAGCCGGGCAGCACGGAGGGGACGATGACGAACGCGAGCCAGCCCCCGAAGGGGGCGCGGGCCACCGTGCAGGTGAGCCCCAACCCGACCACCCGGCGCGGCCAGGAGGTGACGATCACCGGCGACTGCGGCGGCGGCACCGGCCTGAAATCCGTGCTCGGCGGCTTCCCCGAGCACCCGGCACTGGAGAACATCCGGATCCTGTCAGCCGGCCCGGACCACTTCGTCGCCAAGGCGAACCTGGTCCAGACCATCGGCAACGGCGTGGGCCCGGTCTTCGTGGACTGCGGCGGCGAAGCGGGCGTCACCCTGCTCGTCACGCACGTCTAGCGTAGTGAATGACTCATTCATGTCGCCGGGCGACATGAATGAGTCATTCACTACGGCGGGATTCAGCAGGTCTTCCAGGCGAAGTGGTAAATGGTGTCCACGCTCGCGTGCTCGGAATCCATTTCGATGAAAGAACCACCGGCGGAGGTTCCCGCGTCGGCGCGCAGTTCCGCGTTGATGTTCAGGTTCCGGCTCTCCCCGCACGGGGCGAACACCAGTTCCGCGACGTCGGTCACGTCCGAGGCCCGCCACACGCCGTGGAACGGGCCCGGGAAGGTGTGGCGCACCCGCGCGGTCGGCGCCGTTCCCGCGAAGTAGTAGTTGGCCTGTTCGAGCGCGCTCGCGCCGCTCTCGAGGTGCGCGAAGCCGCGGTACTCGGCTTCGGCGATCGCGTACGTGAATCCTTGCGGTACGTGGACGAGCACGTTGATCTGGCAGTTCTTCCGAGCCTCGAGCGCCGGTGCGCCACCACCGGCCTTGGCGGTGAAGTTCGTGTAGTGCACCGTGAAGGACGTGTTGTCGGACGCGACGTCCGCGGACGCCGTGGCCGTGCCGGCCGGGCAGCCGGAGCCGTTGATGGTCTTGATGTCGAGCGTGATCTTTTCGGCCGGAGCCGAGGTGGCCGGAGAATCGACGGGTGCGGCAAGAGCGGACAGAATCATTCCGGCGACGATCGGCATAACGAGCATGACGCTCCTCCAAACGGGCCACGGTGCCTGGTGATCATGATGATCGCGCGCGGAGCAGATCGTAGCGCGATCGCAACCATTTCGACGGCCACTGAACGGAGTAACACGACCGCGAAGAGTACGGGAAATCCATTTCCCGCAATTTCACGTTCGCGGCGCTTGAATATTCGGATAATCGAAGGTCAAGACTGGTCCGGACCACTGCCGTGCCGGAGTGAATACGGCGGCGTAGCGCCGCCGAGGAGTGCTTCGGCGTCCAGCGTCGCCGCCTCGCTCCCCCGCTCCGCGAACCGCCGGGCCACCAGCGCGGCCGGGTCGTCGACGCGGTCCACGCGGCCGGACAGGAACGCCCACTCGTGCTCGTCGGACCCGAAGTACAGCACCGTGCCGAACACCTCGCTGAACCGGCGCCACGCCGCCCGCAGCGTTTCGTTGCGCCACAGCGTCGGGCAGCCCGCCTGGCACGTGACCACCCCGCCCGGCGCCAGCACCCGCACGCAGCGGCCGAGGAAGTCCTTGCCGTACAAGCGGTTGTGCTGCGCGTCCGGATCGTCGTTCTCGTCCGGCAGGTCGATCACGACCACGTCGTAGGTGTCACCCCGGGCTTCGGCCGCGGCCAGGAAGGCCCAGCCGTCATCGAAGGACACCCGGATCGGGCCGTCGCCGCGCGCGAGGTCCGCGGGCGTGTAGCCGTAGGGCAGGTGCTCGGCGCAGGCCCGCACCGCCTGCTCGTCGATGTCGACGTGCTCGACCAGCGAAGCACCGGCACCGACCGCCAGCAGCGAGGCGACCCCTTCGCTCGATCCGATGATCAGCACCCGCCGCACCCGCTCGGCCAGCAGCAGGGCAGGCACCATCAGGGCCTCGTGGTAGACGAGCTGGCTCGCTTCGGTGCTCTGGCGTTCGCCGTCGCAGAACAGCGAAACCCCTTGCGCGGTCTTGCCGATCAGCACGTGCTGGTACGGCGTGCGCTCGTCGTACACGACGTCACCGACCTCCCACACGCGGGTGAGGCCGGGGCCGACCGGTTCGTGGATCTGGGGCATCAGCGTTCTCCGCGGTGCAGGACGGACAGGTGGACCGAAGCGGCGTCCAGCGACTTCGCCAGCAACCGCAGCGCGTGCTCGGGGTCGGCGCGCTCGCCGCAGGTGAACACGTCCGCGAAGAGCGAGCCGTGCTCGGGGTAGGTGTGCACGGACGCGTGCGACTCGGCGAGCAGCGCGATCACCGTGGCCCCCTGCGGCGCGAACCGCTTGGCCACGACGTCGACGACCGTCGCGCCCGCCTCGGTCACCGCGGCCCGCAGCAGCTCCCCCAGCCGCGCGGCGTCGTCGAGCAGGCCCGGGTCGACGCCGTGCAGCTCGGCCAGGACGTGCCGCCCGGTGAAGCGGCCGATCTCAGACATCCCCCCACCTCCCGACGCAGTAGGTCCGCAGCGGCTCGATCCCGTTGAAGCCGACCGACGCGTAGCTCGCGGTGTAGGCCCCGGTGCCCGGCAGCTCGAGCCGGTCGCCGGTCCGCAGCTCCAGCGGCAGGTCGTAGGGCGTCCGCTGGTAGAGCACGTCGTCGCCGTCGCAGGTCGGCCCGGCGAGCACCACCGGGCCGCTCGGGCCGCCACACGGGTCGACCGGCTCGAACCGGTAGGCGATCGCCTCGTTCTCGGCCTCGGCGAGGCCGTTGTAGCGGCCGATGTCGAGGTACACCCAGCGCCGCTCGCCCCGGTGCGCGACGAGCACGACCTCGGTCCGCAGCAGGCCCGCGTCCGCGACGAGCACCCGGCCCGGTTCCAGCAGCAGCTCGGGCCGCTGCCCGGGGAAGTGCGTCCCGAGCGCCGACGCGATCGTCGCCGCGTACGCCTCCAGCGACGGCACGCGCGCGCGGTGCGCGGTCGCGAACCCGCCGCCGAGGTTCAGCCGT
>NZ_JAAGNB010000543.1:0-3607 GCF_010550475.1 Amycolatopsis sp. SID8362 | reverse complement strand
CCGCGCTCGCGGCGGACGGCGCGACGAGCGCGGACGTCGCCGCGAGGCCCACGCCCGCCGCGGTGCCGCGCAGGATCTGGCGGCGGGTCAGGTCGGCATCCATGGCGCACTCCTCGCTCGCGGGAACGGCGAAGGTCATCGTGTCGGCACGACCCCGAAACTGGAACAGGTTCTACCCGCTTGGAGCAGCACCCGGCGCCGTCGTTGCGCCGGTGGCCCCAACCCGTGACGACATTCGCCGGAGTCAAGTTGACGGCGTCCTCAACTTCTGACTAACTTGAGGACACTCTCAAGTTCATCCGATGAGGAGGTTCCCTTGCCGAAAGTGATCGCCGTCCTGGGCGTCGGCCCCGGGCTCGGCCTGTCGATCGCCCGCCGCTTCGGCCGCGAAGGCTTTACGACGGCACTGGTTTCCCGCACCGCCGCGCGGCACGACGCCTACCGCGAGGCCCTGACCGGGATCCCCACCCACACCTACACCGCCGACGTCACCGACGACGCCCAGCTCCGCGCCGTCCTCGCCCGGATCACCGCGGACGCTGGCGAGATCGACACGGTGTACTTCGGCCCGGCCGACGCGACCGGCGGCGCGGCCATCAAGCCGCTCACCGAAGCCGGCCCTGACGACCTGCGCACGCCGTTCGAGAACTTCATGCTCCCGGCCGCGAACCTCGTGCACGCGGCACTGCCGCCGATGCTGGCCCGCGGCTCGGGCGCCCTGCTCTTCGCCGGTGGCCTGAGCGGCAAGCACCCGATGCCGATGCTCGGCACCCTCGCCCCGGCGTCGGCGGCGCTGCGCATGTACGTCCTGACGTTGCACGCGGCCCTGCGCGAAAAGGGCGTCTACGCCGGCATCCTCACCATCGGCGGCCTCATCGAGCGCGGCGACATCCACCGCGTGTTCACGTCCCAGGACCACGGGTTCACCGCCGGGACGCTGAACCCGGACGACATCGCGGAGAAGGCGTGGTCGCTGTACGCCGAGCGTGACGCAGCCGAAGCGGAGTTCAACGCGATGGCCGCGGTCTAGCCTGGCGATCATGTACAGCACCGGGGAACGGAGTTCGCTCCGCGAGGCACTGGTCGAGGCGGCCCGGTCGGACGAGCGCGTCACCGGCGCCGCGCTCACCGGCTCGGCCGCGCTCGACGCCGAAGACGCGTGGTCGGACATCGACCTCGCGTTCGCCGTCAGCGGCGATCCCGGGCCGGTGCTCGCGGACTTCACCACGCGGATGTACGACGAGCACGGCGCCGTGCACCACATGGACGTCGTGTTCGAGCGGACGGTGTTCCGCGTGTTCCTCCTGGACAGCACGCTGCAGGTCGACCTGGCGTTCTGGCCGGAAGCGGACTTCGGCGCGACGACGCCGAAGTTCCGGCTGCTGTTCGGCACCGCGAACGAGCGCGAACCGGTACCGCCCCCGGACGCCCGGCGGCTGATCGACCTGGCCTGGCTGCACGCCCTGCACGCGCGGTCGAGCCTCGCGCGCGGCCGCGGCTGGCAGGCCGAGTACATGGTCGGCCGGGTGCGGGAGCACGCACTCGCGCTGGCTTGCCTGCGGCACGGCCTGCCCGCCGTCGAAGGGCGCGGGCTCGATCAGCTCCCGACCACAGTCACGCGGCCGTTCGAAGCCACCCTCGCCGGCGGCCTCGACGACCTCGGCCGGGCCTTCCGCGCCGTCACGGAACTGTTCGTGAGCGAAATCGACCAAGTCGACGCCAGCCTCGCCCGCCGCCTCGGGCCGCTGCTGCGCGAGCTGGTTCCCTAAGCCAGGTAAGCGAGTTCCGGGTGCGCGGCGGTGTAGGCGTCGAGCAGCCGCCGCGCCACCGAAACCGAGTCGACCAGCGGGTGCAGCGCGAACGCCCGCAGCGCCGCCTCGCGCGAACCCGTCGTCGCCGCTTCGATCGTCGCGCGCTCGACGGCCTTGATCGCTGTGACCAGACCCAGCGCGTGGCCGGGCAGCGGCGAAACCGCGAGCGGGCGGGCCCCGTTGCCGTCGACGACGCACGGCACCTCGACGACCGCGTCCGGTGGCACGTCCGGCAAAGCGGATCCGTTGCGCACGTTGAGGATCAGGTTCGTGCGCTCACCCAGGGCGATCGCGCGCATCAATGCGAGCGCGACGTTCTCGTACCCGCCGCCTTCGAGGTCGTCACGCTCCCCCTCCCGCGTTTCGGCCATATACGTCGCTTCCCGCGCCAACCGCGTGCGGTCCCACGACGCCAGCGAAGGCTCCGCGTAGAAATCCCGTTGCTGTTCAAGGAGAAGCGCACCACGTGACGCCGAGCCGGCCGCCTCCCGCGCGAAGTAGTAATAGTGCAGGTACTCGTTCGGCACCGCGCCCAGCGCACGCAGCCAGGAGGCGCCGAAGAGCTTCCCCTCCTCGAACGACTCCAGCGCGCCGGTGTCGGCGAGCAGCCGCGGCAGGACGTCTTCGCCGCCGACGCGGACCGCGCGCAGCCAGCCCAGGTGGTTGAGGCCCGCGTAGTCGAACCACGCCGTCGCCGGGTCGATGCCGAGCGCCCCGGCGACGCGGCGGCACAGCCCGACCGGCGAGTCGCAGATGCCGAGCACCCGGCCGCCGAGGTGCGCGGCCATCGCTTCGGTGACCATCCCGGCCGGGTTCGTGAAGTTGATGACCCACGCGCGCGGCGCCAGCTCGCCGATCAGCCGAGCCAGCTCGACGGCGACCGGGACCGTACGCAGGCCGTACGCGATCCCGCCCGCGCCGACCGTTTCCTGGCCCAGCACGCCTTCCGCGTGCGCGAGCTGCTCGTCCAGCCGGCGGCCTCGCAGGCCGCCGACCCGGATGGCGGAGAACACGAAGTCCACATCGGACAGTGCGTCGGCGAGGTCCGTCGTCACGCGCACCCGCGGCGCGGCGGCCACCCCGGCGGCCTGCTCGGCGAGGACCCGTTCGATCGCCGCGAGCCGCCCGGCGTCGACGTCGTGCAGCACCAGGTCCGTGACGCCGCCGTCGCGCAGCAGCGCGCCGTGCACCAGCGGCACGCGGAACCCGCCGCCGCCGAGGATGGCCAGCTTCACCGCAGCACCTCCACCCCGGCGTCGGCCAGCGCGGCGCAGGTCGGTTCGTCGGCACCGGCGCTGGTCACGACGACGTCGAGCGCGTCCGGCCCGCAGACCTTCGCCAGGCCGGTCCCGGGGAACTTGCCGGCGTCGGCGAGCAGCACCACCCGGTCCGCCGCCGCGACCATCGCGCGCTTCACCGGCACCTCGACGACCGTCGAGTCCATCACGTGGCCGTCGCCGCGGACCCCGCTCGCGCCGAGGAACACGGTGCCGGCGCGCACCTGGCGCAGCGCGTCCTCGGTCAGGAAGCCCACCATCGAAAGCTGCCCGCGCCGGACGACGCCGCCGAGCAGGACGAGTTCGACGTCGGCGGCGTCCTTCAGCTCTTCGTAGACCGCGAGGCTGCTGGTGATCACCGTCAGCGCGCGGTCGCGCAGGTGCCGCGCCAGCCGGTGCGCGGTGGTGCCGACGTCGAGGAGCACGGTGTCGCCGTCGGCGACCAGCGCCGCCGCGCGCCGGGCGACGGCTTCCTTTTCGTCGGCGTGCTCGGCCGCGGGCGCGAACGGCTCGCCGTCG
>NZ_JAAGNB010000500.1:0-9822 GCF_010550475.1 Amycolatopsis sp. SID8362 | reverse complement strand
CGCCGCCCGGCCGCCCGCAGCAGCCGCCGCGCGGGTACCGGCCCGAGCCGCCGCCGATGAGCGGCGGGCCCGAGCTGATGACGCACCACGCGTACGACGAGCCGTCCGGCTACGACGACGACGTCGAGCCCGAACGCGACGGCAAGCCGGTCCTGACCCCGGCGCAGAAGAAGAAGCGCCGCTGGAAGATCATCCGAAGAGTCGCGTACGGGTTCTTCGGGTTGTTCTTCGTGGTGCCCGCGATCGCGTTCGTCATCACGTACTTCCTGGTCGACGTGCCCTCGCCGACCGAGGTCGCGCAGAACCAGAGCCAGGCGGTGTCCTACCTCTACGCCGACGGCTCGCCGATGGGCAAGGACGTCCCGCGCGGCGGCAACCGGGTGCTGCTGACGCCCGACCAGATCCCGGACGTCATGAAGCACGCGGCGATCGCGACCGAGGACGACTCGTTCGAGACCAACTCCGGCTTCGACGTCGGCGGGCTGCTGCGCGCGGTCTACAACCAGGCCACCGGCGGCACCGGCGGTGGTTCGACGATTTCGCAGCAGTACATCAAGAAGGCCACCGACAACGACGCCCCGACGTTGACGCGCAAGTGGACCGAGCTGGCCAAGTCCTTCAAGATGAACCAGACGTACGAGAAGAAGGACATCATCACCGCGTACCTGAACATCATCTACTTCGGACGCGGGGCGTACGGCGTGGGCGCGGCGTCGCAGGCCTTCTTCCACAAGGAAGCCAAGGACCTTTCGTTCTCGGAAGCCGCACTGCTCGCGGGCCTGATCCAGCAGCCGGGCCGCTCGGAGAACCCCAAGGTCGCGAACGACCGCTGGAACACCGCGCTCGACCGGATGGTGAAGAACAACTACATCAGCGCGGCCGACCGGGCGGCGGCGCAGTTCCCGACGCCGATCCCGCTGGAAGACAGCAAGCAGCAGGCCGGCGCGCCGCCCGCGTTCGTCGTGCAGCAGGTGAAGAACGAGCTGGCCGCGCACGACATCCCGGAAGACCGCTACTACGCCGGCGGTTTCGTGGTCCAGACGACGATCGACCCGAAGGCGCAGCAGGCCGCCGAGCAGGCCGCGACCGACGCGATGAAGAACCAGGTCGACGACAACCTGCTCAACGCGCTCGTCGCCGTCGACCCGAAGACCGGCGGCGTGCTCGCCTACTACGGCGGCAAGCCGATCGTGCAGGTCAACGGCCAGGACCAGGCCGGGCGCGACTGGGCGGACACCCCGCAGAACCCGGGCTCGTCGATGAAGCCGTTCGACCTCACCGCGCTGCTCAAGATGGGCAAGGGCCTCGACACCACCTACGACGGCTCCAACAACCGCGTCTTCGACGGCCGCGTCGTCCGCAACGCCGGCCCGGGCAGCACCTGCTCCCAGCAGTGCACGGTGTCGGAAGCGATGATGCGGTCGGCGAACACCGTGTTCTACGACATGGTCCTCAACGACACCAAGCAGGGCCCGGTCAAGGAAGCCGCGAAGGAAGCCGGGGTCAAGGTCAAGGAGGACGGCGGCCAGTCGATCATCTCCACCAAGGACAACAACATCTCCCTCGGCGGTGGCGAAACCCAGATCACCCCGCTGGACATGGCCGCGGCGTACGCGACCTTCGCCGCCAACGGCCAGCAGCGCGACCGCCACTTCGTGCAGAAGGTGACCAACGCGCAGAACGAAGTCGCGTGGGAGGCCTCGACCGACGCCAAGGCTGTGTTCGACAGCGACGCTGACAAGAGCCGGCAGATCGCCGGCAACGTCACCGAAGCGCTGAAGCCGGTCATCGGGTTCTCGAAGCTGAAGTGCCCCAACGGCCACGAGTGCGCCGGCAAGACCGGGACGCAGCAGCACACGAAGGTCGCGGGCGAGCCGGCGTGGGCGGCGAACGCGAACTCGCAGACGTGGATGGTCGGGTACACGCCGTCGATCTCGGTGGCGGCCTGGGTCGGCGGTGACGGCAACAAGCCGCTGCACGGCAAGAACAACTCGCCGATCTACGGCTCCACGATCGCCGGCCCGATGTGGCAGAAGTTCCTGTCGCTGTACCTGACGGGCAAGCCGGGCGAGCGCTTCGACAAGGTCGAGCGCATCGGCGGCGAGGTCGCGCCCCCGCCGTCGTCCGACGTGGCGACGACGACGGACTCGACCCCGACCGACGAGAACACCGGCGGCGACCAGGGCGACAACGGCAACGGCAACGGGCACGACGGCGACCCGTCGTCGTCGAAGGAGAGCACGCCGAAGCACCCGAAGCCGTCGACGACCCCGAAGGAAACTCCGACCGATACACCGGACCCATCGGCGTAACCGGCTGAACCACGGTGGGCGGCGGTACGTGTGCCTCCCGAGAGGACTGCGTCCGCAGCCCACCGTGGAGGACGGCCCGTGAACCACGACCGGCAGCCCGAACCCCGACGTCGTCGCGCCCGGCGGCCCGTGCCGCGTGCCGGGTTGCTGGGCAGCGAGCCCGAGCTGATCACCCACCACGCGCACAACGGGACCGGGCCGGACGAGCCGCCGACCGTGCCGATCATCCGGCAGCGGGCCGGTGCGCCGCCGCGCCGGCCGCGCCCGCTCACCGCACAGGACCTGCGGCGACGGCGGTGGAAGCGGGTCCGGCGGATCGCCTACGTGGCCGCCGGGCTGTTCTTCTTCGTCCCCGGGATCGCCTTCGCGATCACCTACTTCGCCGTCGACGTCCCCTCGCCGGAGACGATCGCGCAGGCGCAGGGCCAGGCCGTCACCTACCTGTTCAGCGACGGCACCGAGATGGGCAAGGACGTCCCCACCGGCGGCAACCGGCAGATCCTCGCGCCGAACCAGATCCCGGACGTCGTCAAGAAAGCCGTGATCGCCACCGAGGACGCGTCGTTCGAGACGAACTCCGGCTTCGACGTCGGCGGCATCCTGCGCGCGGCCTACAACCAGGTCACCGGCGGCTCGGGCGGCGGCTCGACGATTTCGCAGCAGTACATCAAGAACGCGTCCGGCGACGACGACCCGACGTTGACGCGCAAGTGGGTCGAGCTCGCTAAGTCGTTCAAGATGAACCAGACCTACGAGAAGGCGGACATCATCACCGCCTACCTCAACATCATCTACTTCGGCCGCGGCTCGTACGGGATCCAGGCCGCCGCGCAGGCGTACTTCGGCAAGGACGCCGGGCAGCTCGACTACTCGCAGGCCGCGCTGCTCGCCGGGCTGATCCAGCAGCCGGGCCGCTCGGAGAACACGGCCGTCGCGACCAACCGGTGGACCACGGCGCTGGACCGGATGCTCAAGAACGGCTACCTGACGCCGGCCCAGCGCGCCGCCGCGAAGTTCCCGACCCCGATCCCGCTGCGCGAGAGCAGGCAGGCGGGCGCGCTCAACCCGTTCCTCAAGAAGCAGGTCAAAGCCGAGCTGGCCGCGCAGGGGATCGACGAGAAGCAGTACTACTCGGGCGGTTTCCAGGTCTTCACCACCATCGACCCGCAGGCGCAGCAGTCCGCCGAGCGGGCCGTGGCCGAAGGGATGGCGGACCAGACCGACGACCGGATCCTGAACGCGCTGGTGGCCGTCGACCCGAAGACCGGCGGCGTGCTCGCGTACTACGGCGGCGACGCGATCGTGAAGGGCCCCAACGGCGAGGACCTGGCCGGACGCGACTGGGCCGACGAGGCGCACAACCCCGGGTCGTCGATGAAGCCGTTCGACCTGGCCGCGTTCCTCAAGCTCGGCCGCGGCCTCGACGCGCGGTTCGACGGCACGTCCCCGCGCACGTTCCCCGGCGTCGACCTGCCGATCCGCAACGCCGGCGACAGCAGCAGCTGTTCGCAGGAGTGCACCGTCTCCGAGGCGATGCAGCGCTCCACGAACACGGTGTTCTACGACATGGTCCTCAACGTCACGAAGCCGTCCGGCGTCGCGGAAGCCGCGCGCGAAGCGGGTATCCGCACGAAGGACAACGGCGGCCGCAGCGAGCTGTTCACCGGCGACAACAACATCTCCATCGGCGGGGGCGGCACGCAGGTCACGCCGGCCGACATGGCCTCGGCGTACGCGACCTTCGCCGCGGGCGGCGTCCAGCGCGACCGGCACTTCGTGCAGAAGGTGACCAACGCGAACGGCGAAACCGCGTACGAGGCGAAGCTCCGCTCGATCGACGCGTTCGCCGACAACGACACGCAGAAGAGCGCGCAGATCGCCGGGAACGTCACGGCCGCGCTCGCGCCGGTGATCCCGTTCTCCCGGCTGAGCTGCCCGAACGGCCACGAGTGCGCGGGCAAGACCGGGACCCAGCAGCACACGCCGCAGAACGACGAACCCGCGTCGGCGGCGAACGCGAACTCCCAGACGTGGATGGTCGGCTACACGCCGTCGGTGTCGGCCGCGGTCTGGGTGGGCAGCGACGGCGACAAGGCGCTGCGCGGCCCGGGTGGCGCGCCACTGTTCGGCTCGACGCTCGCCGGCCCGATCTGGGACCGGTTCATGCAGCTCTACCTGACCGGACGGCCGGGCGAGCGCTTCGACCGCGTCGCGGCGATCAGCTCGCCGCAGGACCGGGTGCAGGTCCAGCAGCCGCCGCAACAGCAACAACAGCGGGACCAGCGGGATTCGGTCCGGTTCGGCGACGGCAACCGGCAGCAGGACGACCAGCTCGACCGGATCCGCGAATTCCAGCAGCGGCTGCAGGAACTGCAGGACCAGCAGCGCGGCCGGAGGAGGCCGTGACCTCGGAGCTGGGGGTCACCGAGGTCACGGCCGGTCAGAGGGCGACCGTCACGCCTTCGACGCCGGAGCGGTGCGCGGCTTCGATCACGCGCAGGGCCGCGACCGACGACTCGGGGTCGACCGGGAACTCGCCTTCGCCGCGCAACGCGTCGCGCACCTGCGCGTAGAACTGCTCGTAGCGGCCGGTTTCGGTGGGGACGGTCTTGACGTCGTTGCCGACGCCGATCTTGCCCGCGTCCGACGCCGGTTCGACGCCCCACGCGTCGTCGCCGGGGCGCATGCCCGCCTTGATCTGCGGTTCCTGCACGTCGAGGCCGTACTTGGTGAAGGTCGCCTGGTCGCCGAGCACCCGGAACCGCGGGTTCTGCGTGCCGGCGAGCGCGGACGCCCAGAGGTGCGAGCGGACGCCGTTGGCGTGCTTCAGCGCGACGAAGACGTCGTCGTCGACCTGGACGCCGGCGCGGCGGCGGTCGGTTTCCGCGTAGACCTGCGTGACCGGGCCGAACAGCTGCAGCGCCTGGTCGATGATGTGCGCGCCGAGGTCGTAGAGCAGGCCGCCGGCCTCGGCCGGGTCGCCGAACTCGCGCCAGTTGTCCTTGGGCTTGGGCACCCAGCGGTCGTAGCGGGACTCGAAGCGGAAGACCTCGCCGAGCTTGCCGGACTCGAGGACCTTCCGGACGGTGAGGAAGTCGGAGTCGAGCCGCCGGTTCTGGAACACGGTCAGGCCGACGCCCGCCGCGTTCGCCGCGGCCACGACCCGCTCGGCCTCGGCCGCGGTCGGCGCGAACGGCTTGTCGACGACCACCGGCAGGCCGGCCTCGATCGCCCGCAGCGCGAGCGGCACGTGCGTGCGGTTCGGCGTGCTGACCACGACCAGGTCCAGCTCCTCCGCGTGCTCGAAGAACGCGTCGGCGTCCGGCACGACCTCCGCGCCGGGGTGGTCGGTGCGCGCCTGGGCGGCGTTGGACGAGGTCGTGATCACCGCGGGGGTGAGCCCGGGCGTCGCCGCCACCAGCGGCGCGTGGAAGACGCGGCCGCCGATGCCGTACCCGAGAACACCCACGCGCAAGTCGCTCATGCCGCCATTAAACAACACTGTTGCGTAATTGGCCAGACGTGCGAAGATCCTGACCATGGCGGACACCGGCGTCAACCTGCGCGGCGTGCGGGAGCACAACCGCGCCCTGCTGCTCACCCACATCCTGCGCGCCGGCGGCCTCAGCCGCGTCGAACTCGCCGAACGCACCGGGCTGACCCAGCAGGCCGTCTCCAAGATCGTGCCCGAACTCCTCGACGCCGGTTTGCTGGACGAAGAGCGCCAGCCGTCCACCGGCGTCGGCAAGCCGCGGACGCTGCTGACCATCCGGCCGGGCGCCCGGCACGCGCTCGGCGCGCGCCTCGACCGCGACGAGTTCCGCGTGCTGCGCACCAACCTCATCGGCGAGGTCGAAGAGACCGCGGGCGGCCCGCTGCCGCCCGGGTTCACGCCCGAGCAGGCGGTCGAGGCCATCGGGACCGCCGCGCTCGAGCTCGCCGACGGCTTCGACGTGCTCGGCCTCGGCCTGGGCGCGGTCGGCCCGCTCGACCACCTCGCCGGACTGGTCCGCGACGCGACGAACATGCCCGGCTGGCACGACGTCCCCCTGCGTGACCTGCTGGAGAAGCGCGCCGGGCTGCCGGTCACGCTCGACAAGAACACCAACGCCGCCGCGTTCGCCCGGCTGTGGCCGCACGGCGAGCCGACGGCGACCGCGGTGGTGCTCGTCGGCACCGGCATCGGCGTCGGCCTGCTGATCGACGGGCGGCTCTACCGCGGCCCGCGGACCAACGCGGGTGAGTTCGGGCACACCACGATCGCCTACGACGGGCCTCGCTGCGCCTGCGGGCGGCGCGGCTGCGTCGAGATCATGGCCAAGGGCGCGCCGGACACGCGCGCCGCGGCCGGCTTCCTCGGCATCGGGCTCGCCGACCTCGTCCAGGTGCTCGACCTGGAGCGGATCGTGCTGGCCGGGCGGGCCGTGCGGGACGAACCGGACGTGCACCGCGAAGCCGTTTCGGCCCGGCTCGAGGAACTGCTCCCGGTGCCGCACTGGCAGCGGATCGAGGTCGTCGAAGACACCTCCGGCGAGGAGCTCGTCACCCGCGGCGCCGCCGCCGAGGTCCTGGCCTCGTACTACGCGAATCCGGCATGATCACCGGCTTCACCGCCGCGTTCGCGGATCACCGATACGATCCGCCTCGTGCCAGAGGAGACCACGCGCGAGCCGGACCCCGGCCCCGTGACGCTGACCCGGGCGGACCGGGTCGTCCCGAGCTGGAACGAGCCACTCGCGGCGGCGGTCACCAGACCCGTCGGCGGCCCGCTCGGTGAGCACGCGGCGATCGGCAGGCACTGGTTCTGGTCGCCCCAGCGCGTCGGGCTGCTGCTCGCCACGCTCGCGCTGATGCTCTGCTGGTTCGGCAAGGGCTCCTGCATCCAGCAGTACCAGGACTCCAGCGGCGCCACCCAGCTCGACTGGCGCGCGGGCCGCCCGTTCGTCGCGATGTGCTACTCCGACATCGTGCCGCTCTACAGCTCCGAGCGGCTCGACCGGCCGGGCACCTTCCCGTACTACACGTCGTGGAAGGAGAACTCCCAGACGGCGGAGAACGGCACCCGGTACATGGAATACCCGGTGTTCACCGGCCTCTTCCAGTGGGCGAACGCCAAGCTCGCGGCCGGCTGGTACAACGTCGCCCAGGCCGGCTGGCTGCCCGGCGGCCTGCCGGTGGCCATCTACTTCGACATCACGGCGTTCTTCCTGGCGCTCGCCTGGCTCGTCACCGTCTGGGCCACCGGGCGGACGGTGAAACGCCGGCCGTGGGACATGGTGCTGGTGGCGATCTCGCCGCTGGTGCTGGTGCACGCGTTCACCAACTTCGACGCGATCGCGACCGCGTTCACCGCGACCGGCCTGCTGGCCTGGGCGCGCAAGCGGCCGCTGCTCGCCGGGCTCCTGCTCGGCCTCGGCGCGACGGCGAAGCTCTACCCGCTGTTCCTGCTCGGCGTGCTGTTCTTCCTGTGCCTGCGCGCGGGGAAGCTGACGCCGTTCTGGAAGACCGCGGGCGCCACCGTCCTGACGTGGCTGGCGGTGAACGCGCCGTTCATCCTCACCGCCACCCGCGGCTGGTGGGAGTTCTTCCGGATGAACACCCTGCGCCCGATGGACCCGGACTCGCTGTACAACGTCCTGTCGTACACGACGGGCTGGGCCGGGTTCGACGGCGTGCTGCAGAAGAACCAGACGCCGACGTACCTGAACCTGACGGTGGCCGTGCTGTTCCTCGCCTGCTGCGCGGGGATCGCGTATATCGCGCTCGCCGCACCGCGACGGCCGCGCGTCGGCCAGCTCGCGTTCCTGGTCGTGGCCGCGTTCCTGCTGACGAACAAGGTGTGGAGCCCGCAGTACTCGCTGTGGCTGGTGCCGCTGGCGGTGCTGGCGATCCCGCGCTGGCGGCTGCTGCTCGGCTGGATGCTCATCGACGCGCTGGTCTGGGTGCCGCGGATGTTCTACTACCTCGGCGTCGACCACAAGGGCCTGCCCGAAGGCTGGTTCCTCGGCACGGTCGTGGTGCGCGACCTGGCCGTGGCCGCGCTGTGCGTGCTGGTCGTGCGGGAGATCTACCGGCCGTCGACGGACCTGGTCCGGCTCGACGGCGACGACGACCCGGCCGGCGGCTTCCTCGACGGCGCCCGGGACGTGATCATCCCGAACGCCACGCGGCGCCGCCGGAAGGCCGTGGCCGTCTAACCGAGCTTTTCCCGCAGGTAGGCGATGTCGGCGGCCTGGCCTTCGGCCGGGGTCTCGACGACGACCGGGGCGCCCGCCGAGCGGGCCACCTCGACCAGCACCTCGGGGTCGATCGTGCCTTCGCCCTCGACGACGTTGGCGTGCCGGTCGCGGGTCGAGCCGAACTCGTCGCGCGAGTTGTTGAGGTGCACCAGGTCGATCCGGCCGGTGATGGCCTTGACCTTCTCGACGGCCGTCTCGAGGTCCCAGCCCGCGGCGAACGCGTGGCAGGTGTCCAGGCAGAACCCGGCGCCGAACTCGCCGACCTTGTCCCAGAGCCGGGCGATGACGTCGAGGTCGCGGGTCATCGCGTTCTCGCCGCCCGCGGTGTTCTCGATCAGGATCGGGACCTTGAAGCCGCCCTTCTCCTGCTCGCGCTCGAAGAGCTTGCGCCAGTTGTCGAGGCCGGTCTCGGCGTCGTCGTTCGCGCCGACGTGCCCGCCGTGCACGATCAGGCCCTTCGCGCCAATCGCTGCCGCACCGTCCGCGTGCTGCGTGACGTTCTTACGGGATGGGATCCGGATCCGGTTGTTCAGCGAAGCCACGTTGATGAGGTAAGGAGAGTGGATGAACACCTCGACGGGGTCGGCCGCGATGGCCTCGCCGTGGGGGTGCGGCTTCGGGGCCTTCCAGCCCTGCGGGTCCGAGAGGAAGAACTGGACGACGTCGGCTTTGCGCTCGGCGACCGCGGTCAACGGGTCGTCGTCACGGACATGGGCGCCAATCAGCATGCCGAGCACGCTACTCCGGCTTCTCCTTTCCCCTGCGGGACCGGTTGGTGACGCTCGTGGAGTACCGTGAGCGCGTTCCGTGATCCAGATTGGTCCGACTGCCGGAGGGCATCGATGGGGAAGCAGTTCGCACGGATCACCGCACTGGGGTTCACTTTCGCCGCATCCGCCGCCCTGGCAATGCCGGGCGTGGCGAGCGCGGACACCAGCCCGACCCTCGGCGGTGACTGCACGGCGACGCTGCAGGACGGCCAGGCCCGCGACGCGAAGACCGGCCTCGTGCTCGACGCCGGTGCCCCGCTGAACGCCCCGAACCAGCTGAGCGTCGGGCTGGACTCGACCTCGCGGAACACGAACGGCACCGCGCCGCTGCTCACGCTGCCGGTCGGCGACACCGTCCGCGCGCTCGGCATCGGCGACGTGCCGGTGGTCGGCGACGCGGCGGCGAAGGGCGTCTGCCCGGCCGCGCAGGGCACGGTCAACACGGTCGGGAACATCACCCAAGGCGTCGCGGGCGAGCTGCCCCCGCTGCCGCTCCCGCCG
>NZ_JAAGNB010000450.1:0-4930 GCF_010550475.1 Amycolatopsis sp. SID8362 | reverse complement strand
ACGCACTCGCCGATGCCGCCGGCGACCGGCGGACAGCCGTCCGGCGGTCTCCCGCAGCCCGGCGGCGGCTCGCGCGGCTACTCGCCGATCGGCTCCAACCCGACCCAGGGCAGCCTGCCCGGGCGCGCCATGCCGGTCCACGACGACCCGTCCGACGACGAGGTCGACGTCCCGCCGTTCATGCGGCGCTAGGACTACTACGTTCCGTGAAGGCCTCCTTACCGGCGATACAGGCCGGTAAGGAGGCCTTCACGGCATTGGGGAAACGGCTCCGTGTTGACCGGCTGCCAGCGCCCCAAGGCGGCCTTGGTTGCGTGAGACGCACCCAAGGCGGCCTTCGGTGCGTCTGACGCACCGAAGGCCACATTGGGGCGCTGGGGTCGGGACCTTCGCGGTGTTTGGGAGGATGAAGGCATGCGGGTTCGGCGAGTGGTGACCACCAGGGCGGGCGGCGCGTCGCGGCCGCCGTACGACACCTTCAACCTGGGGGACCACGTCGGCGACGACGAGGGGAACGTCTACGCCAACCGCAAGCGCCTGGCGGCCGAGCTGGGCCTGGCCGAGGACAAGCTGGCCTGGATGGAGCAGGTCCACGGCCGCACCGCGACCATCGTGGACGGCTCCGAGACCCGGGCCGCCGAAGCGACCGACGCGCTGGTGACCGCGACCCCGGGTGTCGCGCTCGTGGTGCTGGTCGCCGACTGCGTACCCATCCTGCTGGCCGACGCCGAGGCCGGCGTGGTCTCCGCGGTGCACGCGGGCCGCGTCGGCACGCGCGTCGGCGTCGTCCCGGCCGCGGTCGCCGCGATGCGCGAGGCGGGCGCCGAGCCGCACCGGATCGAAGCCCTGCTCGGCCCGGCGATCTGCGGCGACTGCTACGAGGTCCCCGCCGAAATGGCCGCCGACGTCGAGAAGCACGTCCCTGGTACCGCGTGCAAGACCCGCAAGGGCACGCCCGGGCTCGACCTGCGCGCCGGGCTCTGGCGCCAGCTCGCCGACCTCGGCGTCGGCAAGATCGGCGTCGACCCGCGCTGCACGAACGAGGACAAGACGCTGTTCAGCTACCGCCGCGACGGGACGACCGGGCGGATCGCGGGCATCACCTGGGTCGAGGCATGACCGACCGGAAGGCCGAGCTGGCCGCGAACCTGGCCGAGGTCGAAGACCGGATCGCCGCCGCGTGCCGGGCCGCCGGGCGCGCCCGCGACGAGGTCAAGCTGATCGCGATCACGAAGACCTTCCCGGCGTCCGACGTCGCCCTGCTCGCCGAGCTCGGCGTCACCGACGTCGGCGAGAACCGCGACCAGGAGGCGGGCCCGAAGGCCGCCGAAGTCCCCGGGCTGCGCTGGCACATGGTCGGCAGGCTCCAGCGGAACAAGGCACGCTCCGTGGTCGGCTGGGCGAACGAGGTGCAGTCCCTCGACTCGGCCCGGCTCGCCGACGCGCTGGCGAAGGCGGTGCGTGCGGTCCGGGACGCGCAGATACGTGACGAACCCCTCGACGTGCTGATCCAGGCGAGCCTCGACGACGACCCCGCGCGCGGTGGCTGCCCCCTCGACGAGCTGGGCGCACTCGCCGAGCATGTCACCCACATGGATGAGCTGCGGCTTCGCGGGCTGATGGCCGTGGCCCCGCTCGGCGCCGACCCCGCCGCCGCCTTCGACCGCCTCGCTCGCGCGGGGGAGGCGCTCCGCAAAGATCACCCGAATGCCGCAACCGTGTCCGCTGGGATGAGCCATGATCTCGAGCAGGCGATCACGCACGGCTCCACCTGTGTGCGTGTCGGAACCGCGTTGCTCGGTGGACGCGGTTTAGCCTCGCCGTAGGGAGCTCGCACGGCCGTCACGTTTAGTGGTCGTCCGCGCGGGGCACTGACGGCGTGGAGAATCGTTGGTGCGGGAGCGGCTAGGGCTAGGGAGAGGCATGAGCGCGCTGCAGAAGCTGAAGGCCTACTTCGGGATGGTGCCCGCTGACGACGACGGTTACGACGTCGAGGACGACTACCGACGCGGTTACGACGACGAGTACGACTCCTACGAGGAGCCTGCTCCGCGGTCGTCGCGTTCACGGTACCGCGACGTCGACGACACGTACGACGAGCCTGTCAGCCGCAGTCGGTCACGCTCCGTGGCCACCGCGGAGCCGGCCGTCCACGGCGCGCTCGCGATGGACCGGCAACCGGAACCCGTGGCGCGGCTGCGGCCGGTCACGGAGCCTGTCGTGCGGCAGCCGGTGCGTGACCCGTTGAGCCGGATCACCACGCTGCACCCGACCAGCTACGCGGAGGCGCGGGCGATCGGGGAGCACTACCGCGAAGGCATCCCGGTGATCATGAACCTCACCGAGATGGAGAACGCGGACGCCAAGCGGCTCGTCGACTTCGCCGCCGGGCTGGCCTTCGCGCTGCGCGGGTCGATGGACAAGGTCACCAACAAGGTGTTCCTTCTCTCACCGCCCGATGTGGACGTGACCGCCGAAGACCGTCGGCGGATCGCCGAAGGGGGATTGTTTTTGCGGGGCTGAAGTCGCGCGGACCGCTGAGCGCAAGCAGACGTGATTTTGTCGACTCGATGCGGCGTCGACCCCCCTTGACTGCGTCTCATGCCCGGACGCCTGGTTAGAGTAGGTACGTGGAAGCTGTGTGGCTGGTCGTCTGGTACGTGCTGTTCGCCTTCTGGCTGCTGCTGACGGCGCGGATCGTGGTCGAACTCGTCCGGACGTTCGCGCGTGAGTGGCATCCCGCCGGTGGGGTTGCGGTGACGCTCGAGACCATCTACACAGTGACGGACCCGCCGGTCCGATTGTTCAGGAGGATCATTCCGATGGTCCGGATCGGCGGCGTCGGACTGGACTTGTCGATTATGGTGCTGCTGTTGGTTGTGTTCTTCGCGATGCAACTGGCGACTCCAAGTTGATCGGGGAGACTTGGGTGGACCCTGCAGGCCATGGAGTGCGTGAGGTGATCTGATGTCGTTGACCCCCGCTGACGTGCATAACGTTGCGTTCAGCAAGCCGCCCATCGGCAAGAGGGGCTACAACGAGGACGAGGTGGACGCGTTCCTCGACCTGGTGGAGACCGAGCTGGCCCGCTTGATCGAGGACAACAACGAGCTGCGCCAGCAGATGGAGCAGCTCGACGCCGAGCTCGAGTCGACTCGGAGCGAGCTCGACAGCGCCAAGTCGGCGCCCCCGATGCGTGAAGAGCCTTCGCGGCGGCTCGCCCCGGTGCCGCCGCCGCAGTCCGCCATGGAGCAGACCCAGGCGCACTCGATGGTCGGCGACAGCACGGAGCCGAACGTGCAGGCCGCCAAGGTCCTGGGTCTCGCCCAGGAAATGGCCGACCGGCTGACCGCCGAGGCGAAGACCGAGTCCGACGGGATGCTGGCCGAGGCCCGCACCAAGTCCGAGCAGCTGCTCTCGGACGCACGGGCGAAGTCCGACTCGATGGTCAACGAGGCCCGCACCCGCGTCGACACGATGCTGAACGACGCGCGGACCCGTGCGGAGACCCTGGAGCGCCAGGCGCGCGACAAGGCGACGACGCTCGAGCGCGAGTCGCAGCGCAAGTACACCGAGACGATGAACAGCCTCAACTCCGAGAAGAGCGGGCTGGGCAAGAAGATCGAAGAGCTGCGCACGATCGAGCGGGAGTACCGCACGAGGCTGCGCGGGTTCCTCGAGTCCCAGCTGCGCGAGCTCGACGACCGCGGTTCCGCCGCACCCGCGTCGGCCTCGTCCGGCTCGAGCCAGTCGTCCGGCTCCTCCAGCGGCGGCCAGGGCTACTCCTTCGGCCCGCGCGCCGAAGCCGGCTGAGTTTCGTCCGTGCCCGCCCCGCCGGTGTGAGCCGGCGGGGCAGGCCACGGTTCGGAGTCGATCCGGTACGGCACGTGGGTGGGTCGCGGTCCGATCTTGCCCGGTTCGTGTTGTAATGCAGCGTGCTTTACATAGTGCTGGTCCTGGTACTGGCGGCTCTGGGGTTGCTCGTCACCGCGCTGATCACCGCATCGTCGTTGTGGGCGTGGGTTTCCATCGGCCTGTCGGTACTGGCGGGCCTGCTCCTGGTGGCCGACTGGCTGCGCCGCCGTCGCCGTTCTTCGGCGGTCCCGGCAGCCGCTCCCGAGGCCGAGCCAGTTCCGGAGACCGAGCAGGCTCCGGAGGCTGAGGAGCAGACCACGCTCATCCCGAAGGCCGGTGAGCTGGGCGACCCGGCGGACACGCCGGAGCCTGTTGCGGAAGAGCCGGCCGAGCCGGATGAGGAAGAGACCCCGGCTGACGACATCGCTGTTCTGGCGGACCTCGACGACGAGGTCGTGGTCGTCGACGAGCACCCGCGCTACCACTTGAGGGCCTGCCCGTGGCTGGGCACCCGCGAACTCATCCCGATCGGCATCGGCGAGGCCCGCCAGCTCGGCTTCACCCCCTGCGCCCGGTGCACGCCGGACGCGACCCTGGTGGCCGCGCACCGCTGACACCCGTTGGTCGGGCCGCGGCCCGTACTCCGCTCGGCCGCCGCGAGCTTGCTCGCCGAACCGCCCGGCAATCGGCCGCGTCGGTTTGTGCCGCTCCTCGGCGTCGTGGCGCGGCCGCCGCTCAGGCCGCCAGGTCGGCCAACCCCAAGTGCGTCTCCAACGCCCGCGCCCCCTCCGACGTGAGCCGAAGCGCGCGGTGTGCCTCCGCACGCCGCCGGACCCAGCCAGCCTCCAGAAACCGCGTCGCCACCGCAGCACCCAACGCGCCCGCCAGGTGGTGGCGCTGCTCGCTCCAGTCCAGACAAAACTTCAGCAACGGCCGCCGCGCAGACGACGCTGCCGCGAGGTCGACGCCCAGCGCGTCGAACACCGGCTCCGCGGCCGGGCCCAGCGTGTACGGGTGCTCGCGCAGCGGGGCCGAGATCCGGTCGCCCGCCCGGCGTCGCGTGTCCGGTGCGCCG
>NZ_JAAGNB010000401.1:0-6891 GCF_010550475.1 Amycolatopsis sp. SID8362 | reverse complement strand
GGCCGTGGCCGCGTCGTCGAGCACGAGCAGCATCCGGCGGCCCGCCAGCCGTGAACGGAACAGCGCCGCCCGCTGACCGAGCCCGGCCGGTACGGCGTTCCCGGTGACGCCCAGCGCGTGCAGGAAGTCGGCGAGCACTTCGGCCGGTTCGCGCGGGGTCCCCGTGCCGGCCAGGTCGACGTACAGCTGGCCGTCCGGGTACCGCTCGGCGAGGCGGTGCGCGACGTGCATGGCGAGCGCCGTCTTGCCGGTGCCCGGCGCGCCGGTCAGCACCACCGGCGCCGGGCCGACGGCGGCCTCCAGGTCCCGGACGTATTCGTCGCGCCCGGTGAAGTCCGGCAGGTCCGCCGGGAGCTGCCGGACCGGCCGCGGATCCGGCGAAGGCGCCTGAAGTGGTTCGCCGGACAGGATCGCGGCCTGCAGCGCCCGCAGTTCCGGTCCCGGTTCGACGCCGAGTTCGGTGACCAGGCGCTCCCGCGCGGTCGAGTACGCCCGCAGCGCTTCGGCCCGGCGGCCCGCGCCGGTGAGCGCGAGCAGGTACTGCTGCCACAGGCGTTCCCGGTACGGGTGCTCGGCCAGCAGCACGGCGAGCTCCGCGATCGCCGGGTCGTGCCGGCCGAGCGACACCTGCAACGCCAGCCGTTCCTCGACCGCGGCCAGCCGGTTCTCGACGAGCCGCCCGAGTTCGGCGTCCCACGCCGGCGCGGTGGGCAGATCCTCGAGGGGATCGCCGCGCCAGAGCGCTTCGGCTTCGGCCAGCAGCGTCAACGCGACTTCCGGCGAGTCCGCGCGTTTCGCGTCGCCGACCAGCCGGGTGAACCGGTGCGCGTCGACGGCGTCGGGATCGACGGCCAGCGAGTAGCCCGGCCCGTGGGTGCGCAGGAGCGTGTCCGGCAGCAGGCGGCGCAGGCGCCAGACGTAGGTCTGCAGGTTGGCGGTGGCCGACGTGGGTGGTTCCCGCGGCCAGATGGTCTCGACGAGCTGGCCGGGCGGCACCGTCCGGTTCGCGTTGAGCAGCAGGTGCGCCAGCAGCACCCGCTGCTTCGCCCCGCCGAGCGGCAGCGGCCGCCCGCCGACCGTCACGGTCAGCGGTCCGAGCAGGTGGAACCGCACGTCTGGCGCCATCGAGCCGGACTCTAACGACGGGCCGCCGCGGCCGGGGGCGATTCGCTGACATCGCGGGCGCCGTTGTCACTCGGTTGGCAGCACGCTGCGCCGGACAGCTCACGACGAAAGTCGCGTCCTTGATCAACCGACTATCGGCGGGTTTCGGAGATTCACCCACAGCCGTGACGGTAGGTGTGTCCTTGACCACCCCGTCACCGCGAGGCCCCGGTCCGCGGCTGGAGGTTGATCGTAAAGTGCGTATCGCGCGAACCGGCGTAGTCGTCTCCGGTGTTTTCCTCTCGGCGTTCGTGGCCGCCGCGCCCGCCCTGGCCGCGCAGCCGGCCATCATCGACGGCGGCAACGCCGACTCGCTCCACTCCGCCGCCCGGATGTTCGCCGGCGGCCAGGAGATCTGCTCGGCGACGATCATCGCGCCGGACTGGATCCTCACCGCCCGCCACTGCACGCAGGGCGCGAACGGCCAGCCGATCAGCTTCCACGTCGGCGACCTCGACCAGACGAAGGGCACCACGGTCAACGCGACCTCGGTGCACGAGGCACCCGACTCGGACATCGCGCTGGTGCAGATCGACCAGCAGGTCCAGACCGACTACGCCCCGCTGGGCAGCGAAGGCGACGTCAAGGTGGGCGACCAGGCCGAGGTCTACGGCTGGGGCGCGACCTGCACCGACAAGCCCGAGATCGAGTGCCAGTCCCAGCTGCTCAAGGTGGCGAAGGTCAGCGTCACGTCGATCGACTGCCCGGACGGCGCGGCGGGCGTCTCGGTCTGCGCGAACCGCGGCGACGGCATCACGGCGGGCGGCGACTCCGGCGGCCCGATGTACGCGAACGGCAAGCAGGTCGGCGTGGCGTCGACCAGCGACCGCCAGTCCTACACCGCGTACATCAACATCACGAAGTACCGCGACTGGATCTCCCAGACCGCCGGCGTCTGAGCCGTTTCACCGAACCGCCCGCCGTGTCCCTTGTGGACGCGGCGGGCGGTCGCGTTTCCCCGGGGGTACCTTCCCCCGAGGGAGGTGGTGCGCGTGGCGGCGATCGGCGAGGCACTGGCCATGGCCGGGTCGATGACCTGGGAGATCCTGTGGGCGCTGATCCTCGGGTTCCTGCTGAGCGCCGTCGTCCAGGCGGTCGTGCGGAAGTCGACGATCGTGCGGCTGCTGGGCGACGACCGGCCGCGCACGCTCGCGGTGGCGTCGCTGCTCGGCGCGGCGTCGTCGTCCTGCTCCTACGCCGCGGTCGCGCTGGCGCGGTCGCTGTTCCGCCGGGGCGCGCACTTCACCGCCGCGATGGCGTTCGAGATCGGGTCGACGAACCTCGTCGTCGAGCTGGGGATCATCCTGGCGCTGCTGATGGGCTGGCAGTTCACCGCCGCGGAGTTCGTCGGCGGGCCGATCATGATCGTGCTGCTCGCACTGCTGTTCCGTGTGTTCGTCCGCGGGCGGTTGCTCGAAAAGGCCCGCGAACAGGCGGAAAAGGGCATCGCCGGGTCCATGGAGGGCCACGCCGCGATGGACATGTCCGTCCAGGGCCCGGGTTCGTTCCGCCGCAGGCTGTTCTCGGCGGACGGCTTCACCGCCGTGGCGCACGTGTTCGTCATGGAGTGGGCGGCGATCCTGCGTGACCTCGTGATCGGGCTGCTGATCGCCGGCGCGGTCGGCGCGTGGGTGCCGGAATCGTGGTGGCGGGCACTGTTCTTCACCGACCACCCCGTCGCTTCGGCGATCTGGGGGCCGATCATCGGGCCGGTCGTCGCGATCCTCGCCTTCGTCTGCTCGATCGGCAACGTGCCGCTGGCCGCGGTGCTGTGGAACGGCGGCATCAGCTTCGGCGGCGTGGTCTCCTTCATCTTCGCCGACCTGCTGATCCTGCCGATCCTGAACATCTACCGGAAGTACTACGGCGCGCGGATGACGCTGGTGCTGCTCGGCACGTTCTACGCGGCGATGGTCGGCGCGGGGTACGTCATCGAGCTGCTCTTCGGCGTCGCGGGCCTCATCCCGGCCGAGCGCTCGGCGACGATCATGCGGGAAGGCATCAACTGGAACTACACGACCTGGCTGAACATCGCGTTCCTGCTGCTCGCCGCGGCACTGACGACCCGCTTCTTCCGCACCGGCGGCGCCGGGATGCTCCGGATGATGGGCGGCGCCCCCGAGCACTGAGGTTGCCGGGCCGACGAGAGTGAGTGTACGGTCACTCACATGACGAAACGCGGTGCCACGCTCTCCACCTCCGACGCCCGGCGAGACGTCGTCGTCGACGCCGCCATCGCCGAGTTCGCCCGGGGCGGGTACCACGGGACGCCGATCAGCGCCGTGGCCGAGCGGGCCGACATCTCCCCCGCGTACGTCTTCAAGTTGTTCCCCGGCAAGGTTTCCCTGTTCGTCGCCGCGCTCGACCGGTGCTACGAACTCGTCACGCACGCGCTGTCCAACGGGGCCGCCCGGGCCGGCGGCGAAGACCCCGACCAGCTCCTGTACGAGATGGGCGGCGCCTACGCCGAACTGATCGCCGACCGGAACCTGCTCATGCTGCAGGTGCACGCCCAGTCGGCCGCCGACACGCCGGAGATCGCCGACGCCGTGCGGCGCGGGCTGGCGAAGGTGACCGAGTTCGCGCGGTCGCGCTCCGGCGCCGGGGACGAGCAGGTGCAGCGGTTCATCGCCTACGGCCAGCTCTGCCACCTGATCACCACCCTCGACCTGGACGAGCACGCCGGCGATTGGGCCGCCGTCCTCTCCACCGGCATCCGCCACCCCGGCAAAAACTGACCCCGACCAGCAAGTCCTTTTTCACGCCCGTCGAGTGATTGACCGATCACTCACACTTGGAAGGAACCCCTGATGACCGTCACCGAAATCGTCCTCCCCGGCCTCGTCGAACCGGCCGGCCTCCGCGTCGAGCACCGCGAACTGCCGCCCCTCGCCCCCGGGGAAGCCTTGCTCCGCGTCGAGGCGAGCGGCGTCTCCTTCGCCGAACAGCAGATGCGGCGCGGCAAGTACTTCGACCAGCCGCCGTTCCCGTTCGTCCCCGGCTACGACGTCGTCGGCACGGTCCTGGACGCCGAGGATCCGGCGCTGGTCGGCCGCCGCGTGGCCGCCCTGACCAAGATCGGCGGCTGGCGCAGCCACCTCGCCGTCGCCGCCGCCGACCTGGTGCCGGTGCCCGACGGGCTGGACGCGGCCGAAGCGGAAACGTTCGTGGTCAACGGCATCACGGCGTGGCAGATGCTGCACCGGCACGCGAAGGTGCGGCCCGGCGGCACGATCCTGGTCCACGGCGCGAGCGGCGGCGTCGGCTCCACGCTCGTGCAGCTCGCCCGCGCGGCCGGGATCACCGTGATCGGCACCGCTTCGGCCCGCAACCTCGACGTCGTGACCGCGCTCGGCGCCACCGCGCTCGACTACCGCGGCGACGTCCCCGCCCGGGTGCGCGAACTGGCACCCGGCGGCGTCGACGCCGTCTTCGACCACGTCGGCGGCTCCGGCATCGTCGACTCGTTCCGCCTGCTCGCCCCCGGCGGCGCGCTGATCGCGTACGGCAGCGCGGCCACGAAGGACACCCCGGGCAACTCGCGGCTGCCGGTGCTCAAGCTCTTCGCGCGGCTGCTGTGGTGGAACGCCATGCCGAACCGGCGCCGGGCGCACTTCTACAACGTCTGGGGCGGCAAGCGGAACCTCGCCCGGTTCCGCGCGCACCTCACCGAAGACCTCACGGCCGTCTTCGACCTGGCGGCGAAGGGACAGCTCAAGGCGCAGGTGGCCGCGCGGATCCCCCTGAGCGAAGCCGGGAAAGCCTTGGCACTGGCCGAATCCGGCACGGTCACCGGCAAGGTCGTGCTCATCCCCTGACGCCGCGCGGCTCGTGAGTGTTTGGTCGGGTTAGAACCCGACCAAACACTCACGAGGTCAGTCCGTGCCGAACTCCATTGCCGCGCTGTCGAGCAGCTCGACGTCGTCGGTCTTGCCGCGCGAGGCGATCACCTCGGCGCCGCCCTCCGGCATCGCGCCGATCAGGCCGGTCGACGCGGCCTGGGCGGCGCCGATCAGCTTCGGGTTCTTGCCGCCGACCATGCCGAGGCTCGCGTACTGCTCCAGCTTCGCCCGCGAGTCGGCGATGTCGAGGTTGCGCATGGTGAGCTGGCCGATCCGGTCCACCGGGCCGAACGCCGAGTCCTCGGTGCGCTCCATCGACAGCTTGTCCGGGTGGTAGCTGAACGCCGGGCCGGTGGTGTCGAGGATCGAGTAGTCTTCGCCGCGCCGCAGCCGCAGCGTCACCTCGCCGGTGATCGCGGTGCCGACCCAGCGCTGCAGCGACTCGCGCAGCATCATCGCCTGCGGGTCCAGCCACCGGCCTTCGTACATCAGGCGGCCGAGCCGGCGGCCCTCGTTGTGGTAGCTGGCGAGGGTGTCCTCGTTGTGGATGGCGTTGACGAGCCGCTCGTACGCGGCGTGCAGCAGTGCCATGCCCGGCGCCTCGTAGATGCCGCGGCTCTTCGCCTCGATGATCCGGTTCTCGATCTGGTCGGACATGCCCAGGCCGTGGCGGCCGCCGATGGCGTTGGCCTCCAGCACCAGGTCGACGGCGGAGGCGAACTCCTTGCCGTTGATCGTCACCGGACGGCCGTGTTCGAAGCCGATCGTGACGTCTTCGGTCGGGATCTCGACCGCGGGGTCCCAGAACGCCACGCCCATGATCGGCTTGACGATCTCGATGCCGGTGTCGAGGTGCTCCAGCGACTTCGCCTCGTGCGTGGCGCCCCAGATGTTGGCGTCGGTGGAGTAGGCCTTTTCGGTGCTGTCCCGGTAGGGCAGGTCGTGCGCGGCCAGCCACTCCGACATCTCCTTGCGGCCGCCGAGCTCGGTGACGAAGTCGGCGTCGAGCCACGGCTTGTAGATCCGCAGGGAGGGGTTGGCGAGCAGGCCGTAGCGGTAGAACCGCTCGATGTCGTTGCCCTTGTAGGTGGAGCCGTCGCCCCAGATCTGGACGTCGTCCTCGAGCATGGCGCGCACCAGCAGCGTGCCGGTGACGGCGCGGCCGAGCGGCGTGGTGTTGAAGTAGCTGCGGCCGCCGGTGCGGATGTGGAACGCGCCGCAGGTCAGCGCCGCGAGCCCCTCTTCGACGAGGGCTTCCCGGCAGTCGACCAGCCGCGCGATCTCGGCACCGTACTGGCCGGCCCGCCCGGGCACGGAGTCGATGTCGGGCTCGTCGTACTGCCCGATGTCGGCGGTGTAGGTGCAGGGCACCGCGCCCTTGTCGCGCATCCACGCGACCGCTACGGAAGTGTCGAGGCCACCGGAGAAGGCGATACCGACACGCTCGCCGACGGGCAGGGAAGTGAGCACCTTGGACATGCGAATGATTATGCACGGCTATGCATCACCGTGCAATCCGGGGTGCCTGGTGTCACTGATATCGCGTTGACGTGGGTGGTTCGCTGGACGCATGGCCCGGATGCACGCCGACGAGCACGCGATCGACACCGCGCTGGTCCGGCGGCTTGTCGACGGCCAGTTCCCCCGGTGGGCCGGCCTGCCCCTCACGCCCTTGGCGTCCGGCGGCACGGTCAACGCCGTCTACCGCCTGGGCGCTTCACTGACCGTCCGGCTGCCGCTCACCGCGGGCGGCGCCGACGACATCGCGAAGGAACGCCGAGCCCTCGGCACCCTCGGCGAGCTGCCGGTGGCGGTCCCGGCCGTCGTCGCGGTCGGCGGGCCGGCCGAGGGCTACCCGTGGCCGTGGGCGGTGCACGGCTGGCTC
>NZ_JAAGNB010000347.1:0-6752 GCF_010550475.1 Amycolatopsis sp. SID8362 | reverse complement strand
GGCGAGGGGGCCGGGCACCCGGCGGGCGTGCCGGAACGACGGGTCGCGCGCGACCTCGACCACGAGCCGCGACGGGCGGTCCGCGCGGGACCAGACGATCGCCGAGCCCGGGGTGACGTCGCCGGACTGGACGCCGTGGGTGAGCACGGGCCGGTCGCGGCGGACGAGCGGGACCGCGGCGAAGGCCGTCGACGGCAGCACGAGCGTGGCGGCGGCGCCGGTGAGACCGGCCTTGAGCAGGGTACGGCGGGAGTGGTGGGTCATGCGCGGTTTCTATCCCGCCCCGGCCAACGCGGGTTTGCGCGCGGGTGAACGGATATCGGGGGTTTCCCCCATCCCCGGGTCCGCTCGCCGTCGGTAGCGTGGCGATCACGACAAGGGGGTCAGATGAGACCATTCAGGAAAACCCTGGCGGTTCTGACAGCGGCACTCACCATCACCACACTGGGGACGGCCGTCGCGGAAGCCGGCCAAGAGAAAGCCGTTCTCCGCTACACCGAACACGGCATCCCGCACATCGTCGCCAACGATTTCGGCGGCCTCGGCTACGGGTACGGCTACGCGGCGGCGACCGACAACGTCTGCGAGCTCGCGAACATCTACCTGACGGTCAGCGCGCAGCGGTCGAAGTACCTCGGCCCGGGCGGCGACGGCTACCCGTCGCTGTCCGAAGCAGCGAACAACCTGCACAGCGACCTGTTCTTCCAGCGGATCAACGACTCGGGGATCGTCGACAGGCTGGCCGCGCAGCCCGCGCCGCAGGGCCCGCGGCCCGAGGTCCGGCAGATCGTTTCCGGCTACGTCCGGGGCTTCAACGCCTACCTGGCGCGCACCGGCCGCGCCGGCATCTCCGACCCGGCCTGCAACGGCGCGGACTGGGTCCGGCCGATCACCGAGCAGGACTTCTACCGGCACTTCTACGCCATCGCGATCACCGGCGGCCAGGGCGTGGTCACCGAAAGCCTGTTCGCCGCGCCGCCGTCCGGGCCGGCTCCGGCGCCGGGTACCGCCGGGCAGCTGTCCGACCAGGTCCGCAAGGCGCTCGGCGGCGGCGGGCTGGGCAGCAACGGCATCGCGATCGGCGCGGACTCGACCGCGTCGGGCCGGGGCAGCGTGCTGCTCGGCAACCCGCACTACCCGTGGCAGGCCGGGCGCCGGTTCTGGCAGAGCCAGCTGACCATCCCGGGCCGGTTCGACGTCGCCGGCGCGAGCCTGCTCGGCATGCCGTTCGTCCAGATCGGGCACACCGCCGACGCGGCCTGGACGCACACGGTGGCCACGCCGGTCACGTTCGGCCTCTTCGAAGTGCCGCTGCAGGCGGGCGACCCGACGACCTACCTGGTCGACGGCAAGGCGGAGAAGATGACGTCGGCCGACGTCACGGTCCAGGTGCGCCAGGCCGACGGCTCGCTGAAGCCGGCCCGGCAGACGTTCTGGTCGACGCGCTACGGCCCGGTGATGGCCGACTTCCAGGGCATTCCGCTGCCGTGGACGGCGAAATCGGCGTATGCGGTACGCGACGCCAACGCGACGAACCTGCGCGGGCTCAACACGTGGTTCGAACTCGACCAGGCCCGCAGCACGGCCGACGTCGTGCGGGCGCTGAGCCGCACCCAGGGCGTCCCGTGGGTCAACACGATCGCCACCGACCGAGCGGGCAACGCGCTCTACGCCGACATCCAGGTGGTCCCGCACGTCACCGACGAGCTGGCGAAGACGTGCAGCACCCCGTTGGGGCAAGGGACCTTCGAGCAGGTCGGACTGGCCATTTTGGACGGTTCCAAGTCGTCGTGCCAGTGGGGTTCGGACCCGGGCGCGATCGAGCCGGGCATCTTCGCGCCGTCGCGGCTGCCGCAGCAGCAACGTCGTGACTACGAGCTGAACGCCAACGACAGCGCCTGGCTGGCGAACGCGAGGGCGCCGATCACCGGCTACCCGCACATCGTCGGGGACATCGGCACCGAACGCTCGCCGCGCACGCGGGAAGCGTTGCTCACAGCCGAAAAGGGCGGGTTCACGACGGACTCGATGAAGAAGATGCTCTTCGCCGACCACAGCCTGCTCGCCGACCTCACGGCGGCGGACCTGGCGAAGCTGTGCGCGTCCTTCCCCGGCGGGCAGGCGCCGTCGTCGTCGGGCCCGGTGCCGGTCGGACCCGCCTGCGACGCACTGGCGAAGTGGGACCACACGTACTCGCTCGACAGCCGGGGCTCACTGCTGTTCCAGCGGTTCGCCGCCCGGCTCGGGGGCGTGGACCGGTTCACCGTGCCGTTCGACCCGAAGGCGCCGTTGACCACGCCGAACACGCTCAACGTGGGTAACGCGGACGTCCGGAAGGCGTTCGGGGACGCACTCGTGGAACTGCGCACGGCCGGGCTCCCGCCGGACGCGAAACTGCGGGACGGCCAGGCTGTCACCCGCAACGGCGAGCGCATCCCGATCCACGGCGCGCAGGGTTTCCTCGGCGTGCTCAACGTGATGACGACGGAATGGGACCCGGCGCGCGGCAACGTCGAGGTCGCGCACGGGTCGAGTTACCTCCAGGTGGTCGGGTTCAGCGGGCACGGCTGCCCGGACTCCTCGACGTTGCTGACGTATTCGCAGTCGTCGAACCCGAAGTCGCCGTACTTCAGCGACCAGACGAAGCTCTACAGCCGCGGTGAATGGGTGAAGGAACGCTTCTGCGAAGCCGACATCCTGCGCTCCCCCGCGCTGCGGACCGTCGTGCTGCGCTGAGTTCCCGGCGGAGGCGGGCGCTCAGCCGCCCGTCTCCGCCGACAGCGCGCGCAGATCGGCGAAGGCCTCGTCGAGGTGCTCGTCCAGGCTGCGCGCGGATTCCTCGATCCACGCCCCGGCCGCGTGGTGGAAGGTGATCCAGCCGACGTGCGCGGCCAGCTCGGCCAGCCGGTCGGCGACTCCCCGCGCCCGCAGCGCCGCCGCCAGGGCGTCGCCCATCGCCGCGGCCTTGGCCAGATCGCGCTCCCGCAACGCGGGGGTCGCCGCGATGACCGCGAGCCGCGGTTCGGCGAACGGCCGGTTGCCCTCGATGATCCGCCCGGCCTTCCGGAAGGCGCGGATGAGGACTTCCAGCGGCGGCAGCCCGTCGGGCGCGGCGGCGACCGACGCCGTCAGGTCCGCGCGCAGCGTGGCTTCACCGTCGAAGAGCACTTCGCGCTTGTCCGGGAAGTGCCGGAAGAACGTGCGCTCGGTGACGCCGGCCCGGGCGGCGATCTCGGCGGTGGTGGTCTGGTCGAACCCGCGTTCGCGGTACAGCTCCAGCGCCGCCTGCTGCAGGCGGCGACGCGCTTCTTCTCCGCTGCGTGGCACGCCGTCAGCCTACCGGTAGCGACAGCGACTGACACTACGCGGTACAGTTCGTAGCGTCAGTCACTGTCACTACCCGGGAGATGTCCCCATGCACGTCTTCGTCACCGGCGGATCCGGCCTCACCGGACCCGCCGTCGTCACCGAGCTGATCGCGGCCGGCCACACCGTCACCGGCCTCGCCCGCTCGGACGCTTCCGCGGCCCGGCTCGAGTCGCTGGGCGCCACCCCGCACCCGGGCTCGCTGGAGGACCTCGACAGCCTGCGGACCGGCGCCGCGGCCGCCGACGCCGTGCTGCACATGGCCTTCGGCGGCGACTTCACCGACCTGGAGGACATGACCCGCCGCGACCGGACCGCGATCGAGGCGCTCGGCCAGGTCCTGGTGGGTTCGGGCAAGCCGTTCGTCAGCACGTCCGGCACGCTGGTCATGCCCGCCGGGCGGGAGAGCACCGAGCGGGACGAGCCCGACGCGGCCGGGCTCGCCGCGTTCCGGATCGCGGGCGAGCGGGCCTGCCTGGACTTCGCCGGGCACGGCGTGCGCGCGAGCGTGGTCCGGCTCGCGCCCACCGTCCACGGTCCCGGTGACCACGGCTTCATCGCCTGGCTCGTGGACACCGCGCGCAAGACCGGGCAGTCGGCCTACGTCGGCGACGGCGCCAACCGCTGGCCCGCGGTGCACCGGCTCGACGCGGCGGTCGTCTTCCGGCTGGCCCTGGAGGGCGCTCCGGCGGGCAGCGTGCTGCACGCGACCGCCGAGAACGTGCCGTTCCGGAGCATCGCGGAGACGGTCGGGCGCGGGCTCGGCCTGCCGGTGGTTTCACTGACGCCGGACGAGGCCGCCGGGCACTTCGTCAGCCCGTTCATCGCCAAGGCCTACGGGCTCGACGCGCCCGTCTCCAGCACGCTCACGCGGGAGCTGCTCGGCTGGTCACCCCGCCACGCGTCGCTGCTCGACGACGTCGCGAACGGCGACTACCTGTAGGCGGTCAGGGCTGGGGCTGCTGCTGGCTCGCCAGGGTGCCGGCCGCCATCCGGCGGGCGACGTCCTTGCGCAGCCACAGCAGCCACAGCCAGATCGCCAGGAAGATGACGCCCAGCACGGTGATCGCGGGCAGCCAGAACACCAGCGCGATCAGCACCACCTGCAGCGCGAGGATCAGCGGCACCGCCCACGGGCGCTTGACGAACCCGCACGTCACGACCAGCAGCACGGCCACCGCGATGACGGTCCAGCCGGTGCCCGTGCTGATCCCGCCACCGAGCTTGTTGACCACCGGGAGCGCGAGGGCGACCGTGATCGCCTCCATGATCAGCGTTCCCGACATCACGCCGCGGAAGCCCTTCATCGGGTCCTTCGGCTTGGGCGTCTCGTTCGAGGTCACGCCGGCTCCTTCCCGAACAGGGTGCGCGCCTCGCCGGCGGTGACCACCGAGCCGGTGACCAGCACGCCGCCGCCGGACAGCGGCTCCTCGGGGTCGTCGTTGGTCTCCACCAGCGCGATCGCCGTCTCGATCGCCGTCTCCAGGTCGGTCTCGGCGACCACCCGGTCCTCGCCGAACACCGAGATCGCCAGCTGGTTGAGCTCCTCCAGCGGCATCGAGCGCGGCGAGGAGTTGCGCGTCACGACGACGTCGGACACGACCGGCTCGAGCGCGTCCAGGATGCCGTGGGCGTCCTTTTCGGCCATCACGCCGACCACCGCGACCAGGCGGCGGAAGGCGAACTCCTCGGCGACGGTCGCCGCGAGCGCGCGGGCGCCGTGCGGGTTGTGGGCCGCGTCGATCATGACCGCGGGGGCCGCGCGGACCCGCTCCAGCCGACCCGGCGTCTCGACCTCGGCGAACGCCTCGCGCACGGCCTCGACCACCAGCTGCTTGTCCTTGCCCGCGCCGAAGAACGCCTCGACCGCGGCCAGCGCGAGCGCGGCGTTCGCGGCCTGGTGGGCGCCGTGCAGCGGCAGGAAGACGTCGTCGTAGACCCCGCCGAGGCCCTGCAGCTTGAGCAGCTGCCCGCCGACGGCGACCTCGCGCTCCAGCACGCCGAACTCGCTGCCGGCGCGCGCGACCGCGGCGTCGACCTCGACGGCGCGTTCCAGCAGCACCTTCTGCACCTCGGGGTCCTGCTCGGCGATGACGGCGACCGAGCCGGGCTTGATGATGCCCGCCTTCTCGCGCGCCGCGCTGACCGCGTCCGGCCCCAGGTACTCGACGTGGTCGAGGCCGATCGGCGTGATGACGGCGACGTCGGCGTCGGCGACGTTCGTGGCGTCCCAGGCGCCGCCCAGGCCCGCTTCGAGCACGGCGGCCTCGACCGGCGCGTCGGCGAACGCGGCGAACGCCATGCCGGTGAGGATCTCGAACTTGCTCATCGCGACGCCGTCCGCGGCGGCACCGTCCACCATGGACACGTACGGCGCGATGTCGTGCCACAGCTCGGCGTAGCGCGCCGCGGAGATCGGCTGGCCGTCGAGCGCGATCCGCTCGGTGACCAGCTGCAGGTGCGGGCTCGTGTAGCGGCCGACGCGCAGGCCCATCCGGGTCAGCAGCGCGTCGATCATCCGGGCCGTGGAGCCCTTGCCGTTCGTGCCGGCGACGTGCAGCACCGGGTAGCCCTTGTTCGGCTCGCCCAGCAGCTGCGTCAGCGCGGCGATCCGGGCCAGCGACGGCTCGATCTTCGTCTCCGGCCAGCGCTGGTTCAGCTCGGCTTCGACGGCCAGCAGCTCTCGGCGCGCTTTGGGCCCGTCCGGGTCGCCGTACACCGCGGCTTCGCCCTGGTCGTCGAGCTCGTGCAGCTCGGCGTCCTCCGGCACGGTCAGGTCGGGCACCGGGCCGGTGGCGAGGTTGTCGCCCAGCTGGCCGACGCCGCCGATGCCGCCGCGCGAACCGCCGCCGGCCTCGAACGCGGTGTCGCGCACGTCCAGTTCGGGGTCGTGGTCGTCGGACTCCTCGTACCCCGACGTCCCCAGTTCGTCGACGCCCGCGAAGCTGTCCAGATCCGACAGGTCCGGCTTCCGACCTGTCTCATCCTGCGGCACTGACTCTCCTCCGGCCTGGGGTTTCGCACTTGCCTTCCGAGTCTACGTGCGTGGCGGGTGGCACTCTCGACGCATGCCGTTCAACCACAACGACCACTACCACCCGCTGCTGCTGGACCTGCTGCCGCCGGGACCGGGCATCGCGCTGGACGTCGGCTGCGGCACCGGCCGGTTCGCGCGCCGGCTGGCCGCGACCGGGATGGCGGTGGAGGCGGTCGACGTGTCGGCCGCGATGGTCGCGGCGGCGGCGGGGCTCGGTTCGCCGGGGCCCGGCGAGATCGTCTACCGGCAGGCCGACGTCACCACCGACGCCCTGCCCGAGGCGCACTACGACTACATCTCCTGCCTGGCGTCCCTGCACCACATGCCGTTCGAGACGCTCGCGAAGCTG
>NZ_JAAGNB010000307.1:0-4163 GCF_010550475.1 Amycolatopsis sp. SID8362 | reverse complement strand
CGGTCTTCCCCACGCCGCTGCCCTTGCCCGCGCCCTTGCCCGCGCTTTCGCTCTCGCCGGGCGCCCCCTTCGGCGTGCTGCCGGCACTGCCGGAAACGCGCGACCCGGCGAAGCCACTGCCGGCCCGCCCGGGCTTGCCGCCGCCCCGGGTGGTGTCCCCGCCGCCGGCGGTCGTACCCCCGGCGGTGGTCCCGGGCATGGCGAGCCCGTCGGGAGTCATCCGCGGGAAGTTGCTCGCGGCGGGGGCGGCGCGGAAGTTGGTGTTGCCGGCGAAGTTCCCGGTCCCGCTGGTGGTGCCCGGCGGAACGTACCCGGCCGGCGGCGTCGTGGCGGGCGGTGGTGTGGTGCCACCGGGGACGTAGCTGCCGCTTCCTGGGCTGGTTCCTGGGCCGATGTTGGGGGTGCCGGTGAAGCCGCTGGTGCTGCTGGTGCCGTGGAACCCGGAGACGGAAGTGGAGTCGTTCCCGCCGAGCTGCGGAGGGGGCGCGTAGGTGGGCTGGGAGCTGGCGGTTTCGTGGTAGGTGCCGTCGAGGTTCTGCAGCACCTGAACGGCCTGCTGGTGCGCGGCGTCGGCCTGCTGCTGCTTGGCCTGGATGCCGGCCATGGTGCCGCTCATGCCGATGAGGTCGCCGTTGTTGTACTGCTGCTTGGCCTTGTCGAGCTCGGCTTGCTGGTTGAAGCCGGTGGGCTCGGGCATGTTGGTCTTGGCGTAGTGCGCGGCCGCGGACTGCTGGGAGTAGTGGTTGGACGCCAGCTGCATCGCGTTGCCGGTTTGTTCCGTGTGCCCGGCCGTGCTCTGGAAGAACCCGTTCGCTTGGTCGGCGGCTGGTCCTTGCCAGGAGCCGCCGGCCGCGGTGGCCGCGTCCCGGAACTGGTTGGAGGCGTCGGCGAGCCAGTTCCCGTAGACGTTCGCCACCCGGCTGCGCTCGTTGAGATCCTCAAGATCGAGGTTCTTGTGGACCATGTCGTAAAGCACTTCGTGCGGTTGGTTCGCGTAGTTTTCGCCGGGTGCCGGTGCTCCGCCGCGGAGCGTTTGCCCTTCCTGCAGCAGCTTCCCTTGAGCGACCGAATAGTCCGATGCGGCCTGCTGCGTGATCCGTTGGCCGTCGGCTCCATGACCATCGAGCTTTTGGGCGGTTTCCGCGTAGTAGTCACCCTCGGACTGGCGATGTTGCGCCCGGTGCGGCTGACTCATGCTGGACTCCGTCTCAGTTGTTCTTCGGCAGCAGTGGCTCGACCTTCGCGGCTATGTCCCTGGCTTGCTCGCAGGCACCAGCGGTGTCCGATCCGAAGCTGATCGACAGCAGCGCGCGTGAGTCCCGCACCTGGAACCGGATGGCGCACTGACCCTTCACCTTGAGGGGCTCCTGCTCCTCGATCGCCGGGCGCCCGTTCACGTTCCCGTCGCTGGCCTTGGCGGGATTGTTCACGTTGTCCCGGTAGTTCCCCACGGCCTGGAAGATCAGCCCGACGACGAGACCTGGTGTGTCGCCGGAGGTGGGCCTGCTGGCGAGGCAAGTGTTGTTCGGGTCGGCGACTCCCGGCACGGCCTTGGGCATGTTCTGCCCGCTGAGTGCCTGGTCGAGGACTGTGCACGAACTCAGTCCGGCGAACGGGTTGTCCGGGGCTGCGGTCGCGCTGCTCGTGGCGGAAGTCTGCGAACTCGGGGTCGCCTGCCCTCCGACTTCGCTCGTGCAGGCGGCGAGGCCGAAACCCAAAGCCAGAGCGGCCAACGCGACCGGGACGCGTCGTGTTTTCACTGCGTCTGCAGCCCCTTGTTCAACTGGGCGAACGTCATGCTGTGGGCATCCTCGGTTTCGCGGTAGTTCTTGCGGGCGATCACCATCGCTTCGCGTGCTTGCTTGACACCGTCACGCATCAACTCGAGGTTGGGTATCAACGACTCCGGGTCCCCGTTGGCGACCTCAACGTTGAACGCGGCGACAGCTTTGGCGTAGTCGCTGCCACCCATCTGGGCCGGATTCGCCAACTTGAAGACCTCGAAGATCATCCGGTCGAAGCCGTCGATGAAGAAGTCGCAGGCTTTGATGTAAGCCTGGAAGCCCTCCTCGTTCACCGCGAACTGGCCGCTCTCGGCGAGATCCTTCAGATGGCTGCCGCCCGTGCTGACCCGCTGCGCGGCCGCCGAATCGACGGGTCCGTCGACGATGCCCGACAGGAAGTTCGACCCCGCGTCCCCAGCCGCCGGCGGGGGCGTGAACGAGCCCGGCGCGCCGAATTGCGAACCGCCCATGACGCCCTCCCAGTCGTCCGGGACCACCCTGCGTGGTCTCTTCGCACTGTACTAGTGACGAACCGGCCGCGTCAGTGGTTCCTGCCACGCTCGTGGAGCCAAGCGCGCAGGTGAGAACCATCCGAAGGGGTGAACGTCACCCGCGTCTCGTTGCCCGGTAGCGCCTCGCTGAACATCAGGAATCGCCCTCCGTCGTTGTCGACGAACGTCACCGTTCCCGTCGGCTTCAACGTCCCCGAAGTCCGGACCGACAGCTCCACCGTGCCGTAGCGGTGCAGCGGCCACGACGAGAACTCCGCCGCCAGCGCCGCCTCGCGGGACGACCCCGGGGACGTGAACGTCAGCTCGGCCAGCGGCACCGGTGGGTACGCCGGCAGCATGCCGACCAGCAGGTCGACCAGGCGGTCCGGGCGGCTCTGGGCGAACAGGATCTCCGCGCCCGAAAGCTCCGAAAACACCCCCAGCCCGTGGCCGATCGCCGCGCGGTAGAAGACCTGGCGGGTGTCCTCCGCCGCGCGGACGATGATCAGCACGTCCGGCTGGGTCCACGCCCTGAGCGTCTGTTCGACCTCGATGTCCAGCTTGTCCGGACCGGCCAGTCCGCGCGCCCGCATCGACTCCCAGGCCTCCGCTGCGAGGCGGTCGTGTTCGGCGAGGGTGCGGCCCGCGCTGCGGATTTCGAACGGGTGCCAGTTCGCCGGGAGGCCGGTGCGCCGGACCGCGGTGTCGACCTCCGTCAGGCCCAGTGAGAATTCCTCCGGCACGTCCCCGAGCGTAGCGGAACCGCCACCCGCCGCTTCAGATGTCGAGCTGGCGCACGCCCGTCTCGCGCAACGCCACCCGACTGGCCGTCGCCCGTCCGCGCAGGCGGACGATTTCGTGCGGTTGCAGGCCGATCGCGACGCCGAACGCCTCCACGTCCGGGAAGCCGCCCTGCCGCTGCCGCAGTTTCAACGCCGTGGTCACGCGCGCCGGCGACAGCCCCGGCAGCGACGCCAGCTCCGGGCCCGAAGCCGTGTTGACGTCCACCAAGACGGGCGCCGGCGCGGGCGGTGGCGCCAACGCCGGCAGCACAGCCGGGACGTACGCCTCGATCAGGTCGTTCTCCCGCAGGTCCCGTGTCGCCAGCCCGACCGTGAACACCCGCGACCCCGCGCTGGACCGCACCGCCACCCCGTCCCGCGCCAGCGACAGGATCCGCAGGTCCGCGGCGACGACCGTGCTCCGCTCGTTGAACGTCGTCCCGATCGGGCGCAGCACCCGCGCCGAAGACCCGGTCGTGAACGCCGCGCCGCGTCCCTCCGGCACCTCGACCGCCGCCACGACGGTGCCGTTGCCCAGGTCGGTGACGCCGTGCACCACCACCGCGCCTTCGCGCCGCTCCAAAGAGTCCTGCGACGGCTCCTGGAACGCCACCAGCGCGTCGCCGGCCAGCGGCGGGACGTCGCACTGGAAGCCCAGCAGCACCGTGCCCTGCCGCCCGGCGGGCACTTCTTCCAGCGGGCCGGGACCGAACAGCCCGAGCACCCGCATCGGCTCGCCGATCGGGCGCCCGCCGCGCGTCAGCGCCACCAGCGCCCCGGACCGCAGGACCCCTTCGCGGACGGCCACCGAAGCGTGGAACCCCGTCAGCTGGTCGAAACCCGGCACCAGCACCGAACCGGTGCCGTCCTGGCGGCTGGTGTCCGGGCCGACGGCGTCGTCGGTGTACAGCTCCAGCGAGTCGCCGTGCACCAGGTCGCGCCACCCGACGGCGACGAAGACGTCCTTGAGGAACCCGGCGTCCGTGACCGCCTCGACGTCGCTGGAGAAGAACTTCTTCCGCACCATGATCCCGAGGCGCAGGTTGTCCGCGAGCACGCGATCGCCCCGCCGCAGCCGCGCGCGGGCGCCGCGGACCGCCCGGCCC
>NZ_JAAGNB010000247.1:0-9560 GCF_010550475.1 Amycolatopsis sp. SID8362 | reverse complement strand
TGAGGATCGCCGGCCGGATGCCGCGGGCCAGCTCCCGCAGCTCGGTGATCGCCGTCTGCAGCTCGTCGACCGAGCCGCTGAGCAGGGCGCGCACCTCCGGCGGCAGGCTGCCGCCGTAGCGGCGGCCGGTCAGCCGCAGCAGCAGCACGACGCTCACCAGCCGCTGCTGGGCGCCGTCGTGCAGGTCGCGTTCGAGGCGGCGGCGCTCCTCGTCCCCGGCCTCGACCAGCCGCGCCCGCGACGCGCGCACCTCGGCCAATCGGTGCTCCAGCTCCGCCGTGAGCCGCTGGTTGTCGAGCACCAGCCCGGCCGCGGCGTTGAGCGCGTCGATCGACCGGCTGTCCTTCCAGACCTCGTCGTCCTGCACCAGCGCGGCCAGCCCGGTGCCGTCGCGCTCCAGCAGCAGCCGGATCATCTCGGCGTTGCCGACGCGGGCACGCAGCACGCCGGCCAGGAACGCCAGCGGCCACAGGCAGAACAGGATCCGGTACGCCTGCAGGAGTGGGTGGGACAGCGGGTGCCCGTCGCCGAGCGCCGTGCCCGCCCCCGACGTGAGCGCGCCCAGCAGGGCGATGGTGATCACCGGCGAGAGCAGCCGCCGCTGCGGCAGCCGCCCGGTCAGCCAGCGGTAGAGCAGCACGACGACCACGCCGGCGCTGATCGCCGTGGCGGCGAGCTCGAGCGCGCGGTCGGCGAACGCGCCGCCGTCCGGGCCGGGCCGGATCGCCAGCAGGTCGCGCGGGTCGTCGTCGGCCAGGAGCCCGACCACGCCCGAGCCGAGCACCACCAGGTACGCCGCGGCCACCAGCAGCCGTTCCCAGCGCGAGCGCAGCCTGCCGTGCGGGAACGCGAGCACGAGGTGCGCGATCACCGGGCTGGATGCGGCGCGCAGCGGCACGGCGATCGTGTACAGCACCGGGTTCCCCGCGAACTGGAGGTCTTCGAGGAACAGCGCGACGCCGGCGAACGCGATGAGCACGCCGATCGGGTTGGCCGGGCGCCGGACGTGCGCGACCGCGCCCGCGAGCAGGAAGAGGAAACCGGTCGCGGTGCTGAGCGCGGTGTCGAGCGCGGGATGACCGCCGTCGGCCGCCTTCAGCGTCAGCGCGGTGACCCCGAGGGCCAGGCCGGCGACGAGCAGGCCGGTCATCACGAGCGTCCGCGGGTGCTGCGCCACGCCCACCCCTCCCGGTGTGCTCCCGGACACGCAAACCGTCATTCGCCCGTTCGGGCTCTCGCGTTACACCGGGCGGCGGCGCCTTAGGGTGAACCCGGGGCGAACGAAAGGGCAGGAAATGAGCGGACGTGGTCTGGACGCCGAGGTCTTCGGCGGGCGGATGCCCGCCGGCGGCGGCGACCTGGCGATCGAAACCCACGGTATCGCGCCGGTCCCGGAGGGCAACCGGTTCGGCCGCCCGTGGCGGCTGTTCAGCGTGTGGTTCGCGCCCAACCTGACGATGACGGCGGTGTTCACCGGCACCCTCGCCGCGTCGCTCGGCCTGGGGTTCTGGACCGGGCTGGCCGCGATGCTCGCCGGCACCGTGCTCGGCTCGCTGCCGGTCGCCTACCTGTCCACCTGGGGCCCGCGCACCGGTACCGGCCAGCTGCCCCTGGCGCGGCTGCCGTTCGGTGGCGGTGTCGTCCTGCCCGGCTTGGTGCAGTGGCTCGGCTCGATCGCCTGGGACGCGCTGGTCGGGCTGTTCGGCGGCGAAGCGCTGGCCGAGCTGACCGGGCTGCCGTTCTGGGCGGCGGTGCTGATCGTGCTGGTGCTGCAGTGCGCGCTCGGCGTGTTCGGCTACGCGCTGATCCACCGCGTCCAGGCGGTGATGAGCGTGCTGCTGGTGCTCGCGTTCGCCGCGCTCGCCGTGAAAGTCCTTTCCGGACACCCGATCGCGACGGCGGACACGGCTTCGGGCGCGGACCTCGCGGGCGGCGTCGTCCTGTTCACGACGATCACGTTGTCGCTGGCGATCTCCTGGGCGCCGTACGCGTCGGACTTCAGCCGCTACCTGCCCGCGTCGACGTCGTCGCGCAGCGTTTTCTGGGCCACCCTGTCCGGCCTCGTCGTGTCGTACGCGATCGGCGAAGGCCTCGGGCTCGCGCTGGGGTCGTCGCTGGGCGACCAGACGGCGTCGGGCGTCGCGAAGCTGCTCGGCGGCGGGTTCCTGGGCGCGCTGGCGCTGGCGGTGATCGCGCTGGCGGCGGTGTCGTCGAACGCGATGAACGACTACAGCGGATCGCTGGCCCTGCAGACGGTCGGCGTCCGGCTGCGGCGCCCGGTGTCGGCGGTGGTCGTGACGGTGCTGGCGTTCGCGCTGATCCTCTGGATGCACAGCGGCGACCTGTCCGCGAAGTTCGAGAACGTGCTGCTGTTCGTCAGCTACTGGATCCCCCCGTTCCTCGGCGTGGTCGTGCCGGACTGGCTCGCGCGCACCCGCGGCGGGCGGCGCGTCGACGTCCTGGCGTCGGTGTCCGTGCGGCCGTGGGCGGCGGTGGTGGCGTTCGTGCTCGGTTTCGGCGCGGCGGTGCCGTTCATGAACACGTCCCTCTACACCGGACCGGTCGCGGCGGCGCTGCACGGCGCGGATCTCGCCTACTACGTCGGGTTCGTCGTTTCGCTGGCAGCGTACTTCCCGCTGCGGCGCCGGGTTGACCTCAAGTAATGTAGAGGTTTCACGATGGTGTGGTACCCCTCGGAGGAGGAACCATGCCAACCGCACTCGTGACCGGCGCGTCCGCCGGTCTGGGCCGCGCCCTCGCGGCGGCCCTGGTGAGTCGCCAGTGGACGGTCGTCGGCGACGGCCGCGACGCGACCGCGTTGTCCGCTGCCGCAAGGGAAATCGGCTTCACGGCCGTCCCCGGCGACGTCGCCGACCCGGCGCACCGCGCTCAGCTGGCCGACGCCTGCCCGTCGCTCGACCTGCTCGTCAACAACGCGAGTTCGCTGGGTGTCAGCCCGCTGCCGTCCCTTGCCCGTTATCCCTTGGCGGAACTGGAAAACGTCTACCGCGTCAACGTTTTCGCGCCGCTGGCGCTGACGCAGCTGCTCCTGCCCGCCCTGGCGGCGTCGCGTGGAACGATCATCGACATCAGCTCGGACGCGGCCGTCGAGCCGTACGAGGGCTGGGGCGGGTACGGCTCGGCGAAGGCCGCGCTCGACCAGCTCACGGCCGTGCTCGGCGCGGAGAACCCGGACCTCGCGGTGTACGCGGTCGACCCGGGCGACCTGCGCACGGCGATGCACCAGCGCGCGTTCCCGGGCGAGGACATCTCGGACCGGCCGCTGCCGTCGTCGGTGGTGCCGGGGTTCTTGCGGCTGCTCGACGAGCGCCCGCCGAGCGGCCGCTACCGCGCGGCGGACCTCATGGTGACCGCATGAACATCCGCTTCGACCTGCCCGCGGAGTTGTCCGCTTCGGCACCACCCGAGGCCCGGGGTCTGGCACGCGACGAGGTCCGCCTGCTGGTCGCTTCGCCGTCAGGTGTCCACCACACGGTGTTCTCCTCGCTGGGCGCGCACCTGCGGCCCGGCGACCTGCTGGTGGTGAACACGTCGGGCACGCTGCCGGCGGCCGTGGACGCGGTTCGGTCCGGCCACCCGGTGGTCGTCCACTTCGCGTCACCCCTGGACGACGGCGGCTGGGTCGTGGAGCTGCGCGCGCCCGGCGGCCCGCTGCTCGACGGCCGTCCGGGCGAGGTCCTGGAGCTGCCCGGCGGCGCGTCCCTGACGTTGCGCTCCCCGGTGACCGAGCGGCTGTGGCGGGCGTCGGTGGCGGTGGAGGGCCCGGTGCCCGGCTTCCTCGCCGCGGCGGGCCGCCCGATCCGCTACGGGTACGTGCCGCGCGCGTGGCCGCTGTCGGACTACCAGACGGTGTTCGCGCGCGAACCCGGCAGCGCGGAGATGCCCTCGGCGGCCCGCCCGTTCACGACCGGGCTGGTGACGCGCCTGGTGACCGACGGCGTGCTGTTCGCGCCGCTGCTGCTGCACACCGGGGTGTCGTCGCCGGAGGCGGACGAGCCACCCCAGCCGGAACGCTTCCGCGTCCCGGCCACGACGGCGGCCCTGGTCTCGTGGGTCCGCTCTCGCGGCGGCCGCGTGATCGCGGTCGGCACGACGGCGGCCCGCGCCCTGGAGTCGGCGTTCTCGGATGGCGAGGTCCGTGCGGCCGAGGGGTGGACGGACCTGGTGCTGGGCCCGGACCACCCGGCCCGCGTGGTGGACGGCATCGTGACGGGGTTGCACGCCCCGGAGGCGTCCCACCTGCTGCTCCTGGAGGCGGTGGCTGGCCGCGAACGCGTCCAGCGCGCTTACGACGCCGCGGTGGAGCGGCGGTACCTGTGGCATGAGTTCGGGGACGTGTCCCTCCTGCTGCGCCGCTGACCCAAGCGCCCCAATGTGGCCTTCGGTGCGTCTGACGCACCGAAGGCCGCCTTGGGTGCGTCTGACGCAACCAAGGCCGCCTTGGGGCGCTACTGGGCCTGCACCCGTCGCGAGCGCAGGAGGCCTGCCACCGCCACCACCGCGATGCCCAGCCCGAGCCCGCTCACGATCGACGCCACCAGGCTCGCCGTCGCCGTGGCCAGGCCGAACGCGCCGCCGATGTAGACCGGGATGCAGATCGCCACCGGGCCCCACACGCGCAGTGAGAAGGCGCGGTCCGAAGCCAGCCACAGCACCAGCGCGACGGCCGCGCCCGTCGCGACCGGGATCGCCCAGACGACCAGGCTCGTCACCGCGTCCATGCCGAGTGACCGGAGCCACTCGAAGGACGCCTGGCCCAGCCCGATGAACAGCACGACCAGCGCCACTCGGACGCCGGCGACCCCGTGGCCCCGTCGGTGTGCGGTGCTCGTCATCTCTTCCTCCCGGATCGGTCGTCACCAATACCACGTCCGGGTGATGCCGGTGGTTGCCCGCGGCGCCGGGTTTCTCCGAAACGGCCTTCTTCCCGGATGCCGGGAAGGCCACGCGGAGGCTCGCGCCCGGCCGGTTCACCCCGCATGCTCTGGCGGCACCACGTTCTACCTGGTCGAACGGTCCGCACTAGGGGCACGTGCCGCCGATGTCAAGGAATCTCACGAGATTTCCCGGGATGCGGATGGCTATGCGCCCCAGTGGGTGACCGTGCGAACCTCGCCCCGAACACCGATCCCGAAAGGCGACACCGACGTGCGCACCCACCGCAAAACCCGCTTCCTGGCCTCGGCGCTGGCCGCCCTGACCGTCGTGGGCGTGCTCGCCGGCTGTTCACGCGCGGACAGCGGCACCGCGCCGGCCGCCAACCAGGGCGCCGCCGGGGAGGTCCGGGTCGGGTTCTTCCCGAACGTCACCCACGCGCCCGCGCTGATCGGCGCCAAGAAGGACTTCTTCAAGAACGAGCTCGGCTCGACCAAGCTCACCACCCAGACGTTCAACGCGGGCCCCGAAGAGGTCAACGCGCTGCTCGGCGGCTCCCTCGACGTGGCCTTCCTCGGCTCCGGCCCGGCGATCAACGCCTTCACCAAGTCCAAGGGCGCCATCCAGCTGGTCTCCGGCGCCGTCTCGGGCGGCGCGCAGCTGGTCGTCAAGCCGGACATCACCAGCGTGGACCAGCTCAAGGGCAAGAACATCGCCACGCCGCAGCTGGCCAACACCCAGGACGTCGCGCTCAAGAAGTTCCTGGCCGACAAGAAGCTGACCGACCAGGTCAAGATCACCAACCTCGACAACCCGAAGACGCTCGACGCCTTCAAGAAGGGCGAGGTCGACGGGGGCTGGCTGCCGGAGCCGTGGGCGTCCCGGCTGGTCCTCGACGCCGGCGCGAAGGTGCTCGTCGACGAGAAGACGCTGTGGCCCGGCGGCCGCTTCCCGACCACCGTCGTGATCGTGCGCAGCGAGTTCCTGCAGCAGCACCCGGACACCGTCCGCGCGCTGCTCAAGGGCGAGCTGGCCGCGATCGACTGGGCCAAGGCCAACCCGGCCGAGGCGAAGACGGTGGTCAACGGCGCCCTCAAGGAACTGGCCGGCAGTACCCTGAGCGCGGCGGTCCTGGACCGCGCGTTCTCCGGCATCGAGCTGACCACCGACCCCATCGCCGCCGAATTCCCGCAGCTCGCGCAGGACTCGGTGACGGCAGGCGTGGTGAAGACGGCGGTGGCGCTCAAGGGCTTCGCCGACTTCGGCCCGCTCAACGAGGTGCTGAAGGCCAAGAACCTGCCCGCCGTCGAAGCTTCCGAACTGACCAAGTGAACATCCGGAGAGGCAGCCAGCGATGACCACGACCCTCCCCAGCGGCCGGGCCCGGTTCACCGGCACGACCGCCGTGCGACTCGACGGCGTGCGCAAGACGTTCGGCCCGGCCGGGCGCGCGGTCGTCGCGCTCGACGGCGTCGACCTGACGGTCGCGCCCGGCGAGTTCGTCTGCCTGCTGGGCGCGTCCGGGTGCGGCAAGAGCACGCTGCTGAACCTCGTCGCGGGCCTGGACGCGCCGTCGGCCGGGGAGATCACGCTGAACACGTCGCGGCCCGCGGTCATGTTCCAGGAAGCCGCGCTGATGCCGTGGCTGACCGCGACCCGCAACGTGGAGCTGCCGCTGCGGCTGGCCGGGTTCGGCCGGGCCGAGCGCCGCGAAAAGGCCGCCGAGCTGCTGGAACTGGTCCGGCTGACCGACGCGGCCAACAAGCGGCCGCACGAGCTGTCCGGCGGCATGCGCCAGCGCGTCGCACTGGCTCGCGCACTGGCCGCGACCCTGCGCGTCGGCGGCGACCCGGAGCAGTCGCTGCTGCTGATGGACGAGCCGTTCGCCGCGCTCGACGCCATCACCCGCGACTGCCTCCAGGGCGAGCTGCTCCGCGTCTACCGCAGCACGAACACGTCGGTGCTGTTCGTGACGCACGACGTGCGCGAAGCGGTCCGGCTCGGGCAGCGGGTCGTGCTCCTGTCGTCGCGGCCCGGCCGGGTCGTGCGCGAGTGGACGGACGTCCCGCTGGCCGACGCCGAGGAGCTGACCGAGGAAATCACGGGCCACCTGCGCGAGGTGATCAGCACCCATGCCGCAGCTTGACCGGTCGGAGGTCGAGGACCTCGAAGCCGTCGGCTCCGGCCTCGACGCCCTCGACGCCCCGGTGGGGGAGCGCCGTCCGAGCTTCTGGAAGCGCTTCGCCTGGGGATTCCTGCCCCCGCTGGGCGCGCTGGTGCTGCTGGTCGTCGTCTGGCAGATCCTCTGGGCCGCGGCCTTCTGGCCGGAGTCCCAGCTGCCGGCGCCACTGGCGGTGTGGGACGAGTTCTGGAGCAACGTCGTCGACGGCAAGGTCTTCGGCTTCGTCTGGACGTCGGTCCACCGCGCGGCGCTCGGCTTCCTCGCGGGCGTGCTGATCGGCACCCCGCTGGGCCTGGTGGTGGCGAAGGTCCGCGTCGTCCGCGCGGCGATCGGCCCGCTGCTGACGGGCCTGCAGAGCCTCCCCTCGGTGGCCTGGGTCCCGGCGGCGATCCTGTGGTTCGGCATCAACGACGCGGCGATCTACTTCGTCGTCCTGCTGGGCTCGGTCCCGTCCATCGCGAACGGCCTGGTGTCCGGTATCGACCAGATCCCCCCGATCCTGCCCCGGGTCGGCCAGGTGATGGGCGCGAACCGCCTGTCCTCGGCCCGTCACATCCTGCTGCCGGCGGCCCTGCCGGGCTTCCTCGCGGGGCTGAAGCAGGGCTGGGCGTTCTCGTGGCGCTCGCTGATGGCGGCGGAGCTGATCGCGCTGTCGCCGCAGCTGGGCATCGGGCTGGGCGCGTACCTGAACCAGGGGTCTTCGTTCAACAGCATGGAGACGGTGATCGCGGCGATCTTCCTGATCCTGCTGGTCGGGGTGGGGATCGAGCTGATCGTGTTCCGGCCGCTGGAACGCGCGGTGCTGCGGGCCCGAGGACTGACCGCTTCGCTCTGAAAGTTTCTTCGTCCGGGTGTCTCCTTCGCAGGGGGCTCCCCGGCGAAGGAGTTGAGGTCTGTGATCGCGGTCCTGGTGGTGGCGTTCGCGGCGAGTTCGGTCTGGTACACGGCGTTCGGCGGGCTCTGGGCCCGCCTCGGCCCGCTGCGGCGCCCGGCCATCGGTGTGGCGCGCCGGCGCCGAGTACGGCCGCACACTCGTCCTGGTGGTGGCGTTCGCGGCTCGGTCGGCGTCTGCGGGTGCCGGTTTCCGTCGGGCCGGCACTGCTGTTGTGGGCCGGCTTCCCGGTGGTGATCCTGAGCGGCTCGGTGCTGCACGAGCGCGTTCCGTTCTGGTCGGCGGCCCGACACGCGGGCGACCGGCCGAAAACGAGCGCGGGAGACCAGGAACGATGCGGGGGCCGCGTTCGTTGACGGTACCTACGGCGCCGTAAGTTACGGTTCCGTAGGTCACGCCCCCGATCCCCGGAAGGACGCGCGCATGGCCGTTCCCGAGAGCACCGCACTCATGTACGAGCTCGAGGGGACGGTCGAGGAGAACCTCAACCGTCACCTCGCCGCCGCCCAGGAATGGATGCCGCACGAGTACGTGCCGTGGAGCGAGGGGCGGAACTTCGCCGACCTCGGCGGCGACGCGTGGGACCCGGAGCAGTCGCGGGTCTCGCCCATCGCGCGGACCGCGCTCGAGGTCAACCTGCTCACCGAGGACAACCTGCCCAGCTACCACCGCGAGATCGAGCGCGCGTTCGGCCGCGACGGCGCCTGGGGCACCTGGGTGCACCGGTGGACGGCCGAGGAGGGCCGGCACGGCATCTGCATCCGGGACTACCTGCTCGTCACCCGTGCGGTCGACCCCGTCGAGCTCGAGCGGATGCGCATGGAGACCATGCAGGCCGGCTACGAGACCGGGGACAAGCCGCTGCTGCGCGTCTGCGCCTACGTCTCGTTCCAGGAGCTCGCGACCCGCCTTTCGCACCGCAACACCGGCCGCTACACGCAGGACCCGCTGGCCGAGAAGCTGCTCGCCCGCGTCTCCACCGACGAGAACCTGCACATGGTCTTCTACCGGAACCTGGTGAAGGCGGCGTTCGAGATCTCGCCGGACGCGATGATGCGCGCGATCACCGACGAGGTCCTCGACTTCGCGATGCCCGGCGCGGTCATCCCGAGCTTCGCCCGCAAGGCCGCGCTGATCGCCAAGGCCGGCATCTACGACCTGCGCATCCACCACGACGACGTCGTCATGCCGCTGCTGCGGTACTGGAAGGTGTTCGACCGGGAAGGCTTCGGGGAGGTCGGCGAGACCGCGCGCGAGGAGCTCGCCACGTTCATCAAGGCCCTGGACACGCAGGCCGCGCGCTTCGAGGAGCGCCGGGACGCCGCGGCCGCCCGGGCCGCCGCCCGCGGGCTCCCGCCCCTCTGAAGCCCGGCGCAAGTCGTCGTGAGTGTTCAGGGCGGTTAGAACCGCCCTGAACACTCACGACCAGCCGCGGCAGACCCTGCGAGACAGGACCCGGACGTGGCGAAGGCCGCCCCGGAGAAATCCGAGGCGGCCTTCGCGAACCCTCTGGCTCAGCGCCCGCTACGCCGCGACCCCGCCCGGGTGCCGGACGAGAACGCCGCCGCACCGCCGGAGCGCCTCGGCGCC
>NZ_JAAGNB010000192.1:0-5020 GCF_010550475.1 Amycolatopsis sp. SID8362 | reverse complement strand
AGCTGCTGGAGACGCCCGACGGTTCCGACGCGTCGGCCCGCGCGGCCGCCCTGGCGCGCGCCCGCCGGGTCGTCGACGCGTGCGAAGACGAGCGCACCGAAGCGATCGGGCTCGTCTCGACGCGGCGCGCGGAGCTGGACTCGCTACCGGCGCAGACCGGCGTGCCGGGGGAGAAGCCGCGCGACATCGAGCACGGCCTGGAGCTGATCGACGCGGCCGGGCTGGAGGCGTCCGCCGCCGCCCGGAAGTGGGAAGAGCTGCAGGAACGCCGTGCCGCGGCCGAAGCGACGCTGGAGTCGGCGCGCAGTTCGGCGTCGGGCTTCTCGCTGCTGGCGGAGTCGATGGCGCACCTGGTCACGGACACCGACGCCGACGCCTACGACGGCGACGTCGAGACCGCGCGCGCCCAGCACACCCGCCTGAACGCGACCTTCACCGACGCGCAGGAAGCCGCCGACGCGGGCGACCGGCGGGTGCGCGCGGCCGCCGACCAGCTGGCGCAGTACGCGACGGAGAAGCGGTTCGAGAAGCTGAGCACGCCGGTGCGCCAGCAGGTCATCTCGGTCAAGCGCGACCAGCTCCCGGCGCACGCCGCGGAGTGGGCCGAGGCGCTGCGGCCGCGGCTGCGCTCGCTCACCGACGACCTCGCGCAGATCGACCGGCACCGCGGCGGCATCATCACCCGCCTGCAGGGCATGGTCGACGGCGCGCTCCGGACGTTGCGCTCGGCCCAGCGCGTCTCGCGGCTGCCGGACGGTCTCGGCGACTGGTCCGGGCAGGAGTTCCTCCGCATCCGGTTCACCGAGCTGGAGGACAACGACCTCACCGAGAAGCTCGGCGAGGTCGTCGACGAGGCCGCCGTCGGCAAGACTTCGGATGGCCGCGACGTCAAGCGCGACGGGCTGTCCCTGGTGCTGCGCGGGGTGCGGGCAGCAGCGCCCAAGGGGTTCCGCGTCGACATGCTCAAGCCGGACTCGGTGCTGCGGACCGAACGCCAGCGCGTCTCGGAGATCCGCGACGTCTTCTCCGGCGGCCAGCAGCTGACCGCGGCGATCATCCTGTACTGCACGCTGGCGGCGCTGCGCGCCAACAACCGCGGCAAGGCCCGCAACCGGCACTCGGGCGTGCTGTTCCTCGACAACCCGATCGGCCGCGCGTCGGCCGGCTACCTGCTGGAGCTGCAGCGGGCGGTGGCCGAAGCCCTGGGCGTGCAGCTGATCTACACGACCGGCCTGTTCGACGCGGGCGCGCTGTCGGAGTTCCCGCTGATCGTGCGGCTGCGCAACGACGCGGACCTGCGCGCGGGCCGCAAGTACCTGTCGGTCGACGCCACGATCCGCACCTCGATGGACGACCTGGGCGACCCGGACGGCGTCGCGCGCCTCTCGGCGACCCGGATGTTCACGCGGCCGGCCGAGGACGGCGAGGGTTCCGCCGAAGACGAACAGACGGCGTGACGGGAGACCGCGACCTGCGGAGCAGGTCCGATGCGATCATGGATGCCGTCGAACACGGCAAGACGTTCATCGTCACGCGCAGGGGTACCCCGATCGGCGAGCTCGGTCTGCCGCGCCGTCGGCCGGCCGTGACCCGGGAGCAGTTCGCCGCCATGTCGGAGAATGCCCCGATGGTCGACGCCGAGCGGTTCCGCGCCGATCTCGACGCCGCGTTCGACACCGAGTCCGCGCGAGTGTTCGGCCGGGTGTCGGCGGCCGTGTTCGCGACCGGCCGGACTCCTCGGCGCCGGATCGCCGATCTCATGATCGCGAGCGTCGCGATCGCCCGTCGCATGCCGTTGTTCACCACCAACCCCAAGGATTTCGCTGCACTCGAGGCCCTGCTCGAAGTGATGCCGGTCGATCGGCCCAACGGCGCTTGAGGCGGCCCCGGGGATTCCGCCGAGGACGAACAGAGCGCGTGACGGGAACAACCCGCCGCGTCCGGTGGTTCTCTCGCGCATGACGACGCTCGGGCCGCTGGGGGCCACCCACACCGCGCTGGACACCGCCGTGGCGGCCGAGCTGGAGGAGCTGGGCTACGGCACCCTCTGGCTGCCCGGCGGCCAAGGGAACAACCTGGCGCACATCGCCGAGGTGGTCCGCGCGACCTCGCGGATCCAGGTGGCGAGCGGGATCCTGTCGGTCGACCGCGTCCCGGCCGCCGCGGTCGCCTCGGCGTACGCGGACCTGCCCGCCGGCCGGTTCGTCGTCGGCCTCGGCGGCGCGCACGGGCCGCGTCCGCTGGCGGCGCTGAACGACTACCTCGACGAGATCGAGGACGTCGTGCCGCGGTCCGCCCGGATCCTGTCGGCGCTCGGGCCGCGGATGCTCGGGCTGGCCCGCGACCGCGCTTCGGGCGCGTACCCGTACCTCGTGACGACGGACTACGTCGCGTCGGCGCGGGAGATCCTCGGCGCGGGCCCGCAGCTGCCGGTGCTGCTGAACGTCGTGGCGGAGACCGACGTCGCCGCGGTGCGGGAGACCGTCCGCGGCGGGTCGCTGAAGTTCCTGTCCGGCGTGCCGGGGTACGCGGCCAACTTCCGGCGGATGGGCTTCTCCGGCGAGGACGTCGCGGGCCTGTCGGATCGGCTGGTCGACGGCGTCACGGTGTGGGGCGACTTCGACGCCGTCGTGGCGCGGCTGAAGGAATTCCGGGCCGCGGGGGCGGACCAGGTGGTCGTCCCGCTCGACGCGCTGCCGCGGGAGTGGTGGCCGGGACTGGTGGAGGCGATCCGGTGAGCACGGCACGGGCCCGGGGGCTCTCGCACGCGCCCCCGGCGGAAGTCTCGCTGCAGGACGCCCTGGCCGCCGTCGCCGATCCGGTGCGCCGCAGCATCCTGCGCGAGCTGGCGGCCGTGCCCGAGTGGACGAAGGCGTGCGGCACGTTCGACCTGCCGGTGGCGAAGGCGACCCGCAGCCACCACTTCGCGGTGCTGCGCGCGGCCGGCCTGATCGAGCAGCGCGACGAAGGCCCGCGGCGGCTGAACCGCTTGCGGCGCCCCGAATTCGACGCGGCTTTCCCCGGGTTGCTGGACCTGGTGCTCAGTCACCCCGGCCGGTGAAGGCCAGCCCGGTGCCGAGGCCGATCATGACCAGGCCGCCGGTGCCGCCGACCGCTTCGAGGCGCTTCGGCGAGCGGGCGAACCAGGCGCGCGCGGTGCCGGCGACCAGCGCCCACGCGCTGTCGGTCGCGAGCGCGATCGCGGGCAGGCAGAGCCCGAGGACCAGCATCTGCGCGGGCACGGACCCGGCCGCGGGGTCGACGAACTGGGGGAGCAGGGCCGCCAGGAACACGATCGACTTGGGGTTCGCGAAGCCGACGACGAAGCCGTCACGCAGGACGGTGAGGACGCGGCCGGGCGTGGCCCGGACCTTCGCGGCCATCGCGTCGGTCAGCTTGCGGCGGTGCCGGACCGCCTGGATCCCCAGGTAGACGAGGTAGAGCGCACCGGCGACCTTGATCGCGGTGAACACCGCGGCCGACGTCGTGACGAGCGCGCCGAGCCCGAACGCGACGGCGACGACCTGCGTGTACACGCCCACGGAGTTGCCCACGACGGTGAGCAGCGCGTCGCGGCGTCCGACGGTGAGCGCGCGGCTGATGGTGAACAGCACGCTCGGCCCGGGGACCACGACCATGAGGAACGTCAGCGCGGCGAACGCCGCCAAGTGCGCACCGGAGACCATGCCGCGAGACTATCCGCTGGTCGTGGGGGTTTCCAGGCGTTTTTGTCGGTGGCGGGTGGTAGGAAAAGCGGGTGCCTCAGAAGATCAGCACCGAGCAGCGCCGGGCCCGCCTCGCGGTCCGGCACCACCTCGCCGCGCCCGCCGCCACGGTGGCGGAAGCGGTGGCGGGGATCGTCGCCCTGCACGCGACCGACCCGGCGACGGTCCACCTCTCGGCCTCCGCGCGGCTGGCCTCGCCGTCGGTTTCCCTGGTGGAGCAGGCTTTGTACGCCGACCGTTCCCTGTTGAGGCTGCTCGGCATGCGGCGCACGGTGTTCGTGACGGACCTGGAAACGGCGGCGCTCGTGCAGGCCGGGTGCACGGCGGACATCCTGGTGAAGCAACGGAAACTGCTGGAGCAGCACCTCGGGCGGCAGGGGCACCCGGAGAACGTCCCGGAGCCGGCGAAGTGGCTGGCTTCGGTCGAAGCTTCGGTGGAGGAGGCGCTGCGCGCGCGTGGCTCGGCGACGGCGCAGCAGCTGAGCGAAGACGAGCCCCGCCTGCGCCAGCAGCTGCGGATGGCGCCGGGCAAGCCGTACGAAGCGATCGGCAACGTGACGAGCCGGGTGCTGTTCCTGCTGGCCGCGGGAGGCCGGATGGCGCGGGGAAGGCCGCGCGGGAGCTGGACCAGCACGCAGTACGTCTGGCACCCCCTGGACGAGTGGGTCCCGGGCGGCCTGCGCCCGTGGGAGCCGGAGGCGGCCCGCGTCGAACTGGCCCGCCGCTGGCTGCGCGCGTACGGCCCGGCCCCGGTGTCCGACCTGCGGTGGTGGACGGGCTGGACGGCGGGCCAGACGAAGAAGGCCCTGGCCGGCCTGCCGGTGGCCGAGGCCGACCTCGAAGGCGTCTCCGCGGTGGCACTGGCCGACGACCTGGATCCGGTGCCGGTGCCGGACCCGTGGGTCGCGTTCCTCCCGGCACTGGACCCGACCCCGATGGGCTGGCAGGACCGCGACTGGTTCCTGGGCCCGCACCGCCCGGCGCTGTTCGACCGCAGCGGCAACATCGGCCCGACGATCTGGTCCGACGGCCGCGTGGTCGGAGGCTGGGCCCAGCGCCCCTCGGGCGACATCGCCTGGCGGCTGCTGGAGGACGTGGGCGGGGAGGTGACGAAGGCGGTCGAGGTGGAGGCGGAGCGCTGCGCGGAGTGGTTCGGCGAGGTCCGTGCGGTGCCCCGGTTCAGGACCCCGCTGGAACGGGAGCTGTCGGCGTAGTGCGCGGCTCGGAACCGGGAGCGGCCGAGCTGCCGAACCCGCTGCTCGCGCGCCGATCCCGCCGCGGCGATCCCGCCGCGG
>NZ_JAAGNB010000145.1:0-3206 GCF_010550475.1 Amycolatopsis sp. SID8362 | reverse complement strand
GCTCGGACCGCGCCTTGCGAGGCGGTTCCGGGGCCGGCGGCGGCGACACGATCGGCACCACCGGGGCGACCGGCTCGGGCGGCGCCGCCGTGGTGCTGCTCGACCGCATGCTGTGCCTGCTACCCGACTCCGCGACCGGCTCCGGCGTCACCGGGGCCGGCGGCTTGACGACCGGGTCGGGACGAAAGGAGGACGCGCTCGACGTCGTGCTCCCGGTCACCCAGGCCGGCGACGCGGCCGCCGAAGCGGCCTGGTGGTACTCGGAGTGCGCGACGCCCGGGCCGCTGACCTCGACGACGGAGTGGATCCCGGCCCGGCGCAGCGCCGTGTCGACGCGGAACGCGACGGCGGGCGGGTTGCCCTCCGGCCCCAGCTCGACGAGCACCACGCGCTGCGGCAGCGCGCCCGGCACGCTGCCGGCCGGGGTGTTGCGCCACACCGCGTGCACCGACCGGACGTCCGGCAGCACCTGCAGCGTCCGGTCGAGCGCCTCGGCGATGCCGAACTCCGGGGAGTTCTCGCCGCTGAACCGGTGCGTGTTGACCGGCTCGGCCTCGTCGACCAGCAGGTCGTTCGCCAGCGTCGCGTCCGAACGGCTCATCTCGAGCACCAGCGCGAGCTCGCGCTGTTCGGCGGAGCTGACCGGGATCCGGCCCGCGATGAGCGTGCCGGTGGTCAGCTCGACCGCCTCGTCGATGTGGGCACGGGCGATCAGCTCACGCGCTTCGGTGAGCGCGCTGTCGTCGATCCGGCCCGCCAGGGCCAGCAACAGGTTGTGCAGGCGCAGGGGCACCGAAAACCCGTCCATGGGCGGGCCGTCGTGGACCTCCACCATTGCCTTGCTCCCTCCCAGCTCGCTGGCGGGCGAGCGTTATGCGGCTACTAGCCGGTTCCCCGCCACCGCGCCCACGCAGACCAGCTCTGAGTCGGCCAGCGCGGCCCGGTGGTACCCCGGCAGGTCGAAACGCGGCGGGATGACTTCGACACTGGGCTCTTCGTCGCCCAAGACCCGCAGCACCCGCTGCAGTTCGCCGGTCAACCTGGGCAAACCCGCCTGCGCGGTGATCAGCAGGACGCGCTTGGCGGTCCCCTGCCCGACCACACCGACGTGTCGCCAGCTCTGCCGCACTTCCCCCACGTCCGGGCGTCCCCGCAACGTTGCGTGGATCAACACGGACACGGAGTCGACCGAGTTAACCCATTCGGGCGCACTCGACGTGAATGTGTACCGGTTCTCGGTGACGTCGTCTACCCCCAGCGTCGAACTGACCTGGTGCCAGTCGGCGCCGTGCGGGATGAGACCGGCCACGAGCAGCCGGTACTCCGTCTGGTCGAGGTCGATCCTGTGCTTAAGCAAAGACCTCGGCAAGGTCCGGGCGAGGGTGCCCATCGCGCCCTCGCCGAGCCAGTCGCGGAACCGCCACAGCAGCTGGTCGGGCAGCCGCCCGGCCAGCCGGAGCAGCAGTTCGTGCGTGGACTGCTCGATGTCCGGATCCATCACTGCACCTCCACGATCAGTTCGACCTCCACCGGCGACCCGATGGGCAGCTCCGCGACGCCGACGGCCGAGCGGGCGTGGATGCCCGCGTCCCCGAAGACCTCGCCGAGCAGCTCGGACGCGCCGTTGACGACCGCGGGCTGACCGGTGAAGCCCTCCGCGGAAGCCACGAAGCCGACAACCTTGACGATCCTCGCCACGTTGTCAATGCCGACCAAGGCGTGCACGGCCGCGAGCGCGTTGAGCGCCGACGTGCGGGCGTGCCCCTTCGCCTCTTCGGGGCTGATCTCGGCGCCGACCTTGCCGGTCGCGGCGAGCACGCCGTCGACGAAGGGCAGCTGGCCCGAGGTGTAGACGTGCTTACCGCTCTGGACGGCGGGCACGTAGGCGGCCAGCGGAGCGGCCACGCCGGGCAGCTCGATGCCGAGTTCCTTCAGCCGTTCGCTCCAGCTCACGCGGATCAGCCCTTCGGACGCTTGAGGTACGCGACGTGCTGCTCGCCCGTCGGGTTCGGCAGCACGGTGACCAGCTCCCAGCCGTCCTCGCCCCACTGGTCGAGGATCTGCTTCGTCGCGTGGATCAGCAGAGGGACGGTCGCGTACTCCCACTTGGTGGCGCTCATGGATCGGGAGCGTAGCCAAGCGGGCAAGGGCGCCGGGGGCCGCCGCCGGAAAACGGCGTGCGACGCGCCGTCGTGTGGCTCATCTCACGTCGCTAGCGTTGGCCCGTGGATACCTGGCGCGTGATCGCGACGGCGCTGCTCGCGGCGGCCGGACTGCCCCTCGTGCTCGTCGTGATGGCGAAGGTGCGGGACCGGACCCAGAGCTCCGGCCAGGTCGCCGTCGGCGGCGTGATCACCTTCACGCTGCTGGTCGTGGTGGGCGTGCTCACCCTCACCGTGCTGCCCGGCGCCGTGGCCTGGGCACTGGTCGCGGCGGTCGCCGCTGCGGTCAGCGTCATGCTGCTGGCCAGCTGAGAGCTGATTTAGGGTGAAGAAGTGACCACTCCCCATGCCGGCTGGACCGACGAGCTTGCCCGCGCCCGGCTGCACTTCGTCACCGGCAAGGGCGGGACGGGCAAGACGACGCTGGCCGCCGCGCTCGGCCTCGCGCTCGCCCGCGAAGGCCGTCGCGTGCTGCTCATCGAGGTCGAGGGGCGCCAGGGCATCGCGCAGCTCTTCGACACCGAGCCGCTGCCCTACGCCGAGCAGCGCATCGCGGCCGTGCCCGGCGGGGGCGAACTGCGCGCGCTGCACATCGACGTCGAAGCCGCGTTGCTCGAGTACTTCGAGATGTTCTACAACCTGGGCTTCGCCGGCCGGACGCTGCGGCGGATGGGCGCGATCGAATTCGCGACCACGCTCGCTCCCGGACTCCGCGACGTCCTGCTCACCGGGAAGATCAAGGAGTGCGTCGGGCGCACCGAGTCCGACGGGCGGCACACCTACGACGCCGTCGTCGTCGACTCGCCGCCGACCGGCCGGGTCGTCAAGTTCCTCGACGTCACCAAGGCCCTCACCGACCTGGCGAAGACGGGCCCGATCCGCGGCCAGGCCGAGGGTGTCGTGCGGCTGCTGCACTCCGGCGAGACCGTGATCCACCTGGCCACGCTGCTGGAGGAGATGCCGGTCCGCGAGACCGTCGAGGCGGTGGCCGAGCTGGACGGCGCCGACCTGCGCCCGGGCGCGGTGCTGGTCAACCGCGTCCGG
>NZ_JAAGNB010000107.1:0-4499 GCF_010550475.1 Amycolatopsis sp. SID8362 | reverse complement strand
GGCGACGGTGTTCCCGGCGGTCGTCGGCGCGGCGCTGTCGGCGGCACCCGGGCGTGACGGCGGCGCCGGTCTCGCGCTGGACTACCGGCTGACCGGCACGAACGCCACGCGCGCGGCCTACGTGACGCCGTCCGCGCCGCTTCCCGTCCCGGCGGGCACCCAGAAGATCGGGCTCTGGGTGAACGGCGACGGCAAGGGCGCGTGGCTGCGGGCCGAACTGCGCGACGCCGCGAACGTGGCGTCCGTGGTGGACCTTTCGCTGAGCGTGGACTGGACGGGCTGGCGGTACGTCACCGCGGCGGTGCCGGCCGGGCTGCCCGACGGCCAGCGCCTCGCGCGCTTCTACGCCGTCGAGAACGTGCCGGACCAGCAGTACGAGGGCCGGCTGGTGTTCGACGACCTGACCTTCGAAGTGGCCCCGACGACTTCGGTGCCCGCCGACCCGGCGCCGCACGATCCCGCGCTGGTCACCGACGGCGTGCTGACCGGCGGCCTGCGCGTCGCGGTGGTCAGCGACGCCCAGTTCACCGCGGACGACCCGGCGGGCCCGCTGGTCGCCCAGGCCCGGCGCGCGCTGCGCGAGGCCGTCGCCGCGAAGCCGGACCTGGTGCTGATCAACGGCGACTTCGTCGACCGGGGGACCGCACCCGACTTCGCGCTGGCCCGGCAGGTGATCGCCGACGAGCTCGACGGCAAGGTGCCCTGGTACTACGTGCCGGGCAACCACGAAGCCGAAGCGGGCAACGGGCTCGCCAACTTCCAGGCCGTCTTCGGGGAGACCCACCGCGTCGTCGACGTGCACGGCATCCGGCTGGTGCTCATGGACTCCTCACGCGGCTCGCTGCGGGCCGGCGGGTTCGACCAGGTCCGGATGCTGCGCTCGGCGCTCGATTCGGCGGCGGCGGACCGGTCCGTGCGCGGGGTCGTCGTCGCCATGCACCACCCGGTGAAGGACCCCAGCCCGACCGGGAACTCGCAGCTCGGCGACCGGAAGGAAGCCACGCTGCTGACCCACTGGCTGACCGGGTTCGAGCAGGCGTCCGGCAAGCCCGCCGCTTCGGTGGCTTCGCACGCCGGCGTGTTCTCGCTGTCCCGCGTGGACGGCGTGCCCTATCTGGTCAACGGCAACTCGGGCAAGGCACCCGCGGCCGCTCCCGGCGACGGCGGGTTCGTCGGCTGGACGCTGCTGCGCGTCGACCCCGCCGACCGCGCCCAGCCGGTGCGCTTCGAGACGCGGCCGAACGTCGACGCGCTGACGCTGTCCGGTCCGGCTTCGCTGGCCCGCGGCGAACGCGCGGTGGTGAGTGCTTCCTTGCGCCAGGGCACGCGGGACGTGCCGGTGTCGTACCCGGTGAGCGCGGACTGGGCGGTGAGCTGGGGCGTCGTTTCGTTCGACCAGGCTTCGGGCGTCCTGACGGCGTTGCGGCCGGGCGTGGCGCGGCTGTCGGTGACGGTCAACGGGGTGACTCAGTCGCTGGTCGTGACCGTGCGCGGCTAAAGCGTTCGGTTTTTGTCGGTGCCCGCTCGTATGGTCGTGGGGTGGACGAATCGGAGGACCGGGAACCGGCACTGGTGCAGGCCAAAGCGCTCGTGAAGCGCTTCGGCGGGTTCGAGGCCGTGCGCGGGATCGACGTCGAGGTGCGGCGCGGGGAGGCGTTCGGCTTCCTCGGGCCCAACGGCGCCGGGAAGTCGTCGACCATGCGGATGATCGCGTGCGTGTCGCCACGCACCGACGGAGATCTGCGCGTGCTCGGCGCCGACCCGGAGGTCGCCGGGCCGCGCATCCGCGCACGCCTGGGCGTGGTGCCGCAGCAGGACAACCTGGACGTCGAGCTGACGGTCCGGGAGAACCTGCTGATCTACGGCCGCTACTTCGGCCTGTCGCGGGCGGCCGCCCGGCGCAAGGCCGCGGAGCTGCTGGAGTTCGCGCAGCTGACGGACCGGGCCGACGACAAGGTCGACCCGCTCTCCGGCGGCATGAAGCGGCGGCTGACGATCGCGCGGTCGCTGGTCAACGACCCGGAGCTGCTGCTGCTCGACGAGCCGACGACGGGCCTCGACCCGCAGGCCCGGCACCTGTTGTGGGACCGGCTGTTCCGCCTCAAGGCCCAGGGCACGACGCTGATCGTGACGACGCACTACATGGACGAAGCCGAGCAGCTCTGCGACAGGCTGGTGGTGATGGACCACGGCCGCATCGCGGCGGAGGGCTCCCCGGCGCAGCTGATCAAGCGCTACTCGACGCGCGAGGTCGTCGAGCTGCGGTTCACACCGGGGGAGCAGGCCGCGGCGGCCCAGCAAGTCGAAGGGCTGGCCGAGCGCGTGGAGATCCTGCCGGACCGGGTCCTGCTGTACAGCGACGACGGCGAGGCGGCGCTGGAACACGCACACGCCCGCGGCGTCCGTCCGTTGTCGAGCCTGGTGCGCCGGAGTTCGCTGGAGGATGTCTTCCTCCGCCTGACCGGCCGGACGCTGGTGGACTGATGAGAACCCTTTCACCGCATCGGGCCGCAGGCCGCGTGGCTCGCGCTTCGAGCCGAGCCATCGTCGCCAACCGGGCGGTCTCGAGCACCGCCGCCTCCGTCGCTTTCCGCCCCGCAACCCCCGGGCGGCGCCCGTGACCACCATCGAATCGACCGGCCGCGTCGTCGGCAAGTGGAACGGCGCCTGGCTGCAAGTCGAAGGCCGCTGGACCTGGTACCGCCGCCACTGGGTGTCCACTTTGTACTCCACCGGCCTGCAACCGGTCCTCTTCCTCGCCGCGATGGGCCTCGGCTTCGGCTCGCAGGTGCGTCCGGGCGCGGTCACCGGCGGCCTGTCCTACCTCCAGTACATCGCGCCCGCCCTGCTCGCCGCCGGGGCCGCCCAGCAGGCGGTCGGCGAATCGAGCTACCCTGTGCTGTCGGGGTTCAAGTGGCAGAAGGAATACCTGGCCGTCACGGCCACCCCGGTGTCCCCGGGCCAGGTCTTCGGCGGCCACCTGATCTGGTCGGCGTTACGGCTGACGCTGGCGGGCGTGATCTACGCGTTCGTCGCGTTGTTCTTCGGCGCCTGGACCGGGCCGGGGGTGCTGCTGGTGATCCTGGCGGGCACCGTCACCGGCCTCGCCTGCACCACGCCGATGGCCGCGCTGGCGGCGCGCACGTTCGACGAGGGTCAGCGGTTCGGGCTGATCTTCCGCTTCGTCGTGATGCCGATGACGTTGTTCTCCGGCACGTTCTTCCCGATCACCCAGCTACCGGCCGCGATCCGCTGGCTGGCCTGGCTTTCCCCGCTGTGGCACGGCACGCAGCTGGCCCGCGGCGTGAGCGTCGGCGGGGTCGGCGGCTGGGCGATGCTCGGCCACTTCGCGGTGCTGGCGGCGTTGTTCGCGGCCGGGTGGGCGCTCGCGCACCGGGCCTTCTACCGGAGGCTGGTGGTCTGATGGTGAGCGTCCAGGCCCCACCACGGCGTGCCGGGCTGCTGTTCCGCGTGCTGCCGCCCGGGCTGTACGCCGGCCGTGCGCGCATGCTCGTCGAGCGCTCGGTCATGGTGTACCGCGGTAGCTGGCTGATCTTCCTGTCCGGCGCGGTCGAGCCGTTCCTGTACCTGCTGGCGTTCCAGCTCGGCTTCGGCACGCTGGTCAGCGAGGTCGCGGGCCCGGACGGGCGCCCGATGAGCTACGTCGCGTTCGTGGCCCCGGCCCTGCTGGCGACGTCGGCGATGAACGGCGCCGTCTTCGAATCGACGTACAACCTGTTCTTCAAGCTGCGCTACGCCAAGCTGTACGACGCGATGCTGGCCACCCCGATCGGCCCGCTGGACGTCGCCCTCGGCGAAATCGGCTGGGCGATCACCCGCGGCGGCCTCTACGCGGTGGCGTTCCTGGCGATCGCGGCGGCGATGGGCCTGCTGGCCTCCTGGTGGGCCCTGCTGATGGTCCCGGCGGCGCTGCTGGTCGGCCTGGCCTTCTCGGCGATCGGCATGGCGCTGGTGACGTTCCTGCGTTCGACGGCCCAGTTCGACTACATCCAGCTGGGCCTGACCCCGATGTTCCTGTTCGCGACGACGTTCTTCCCGCTGTCGGTGTACCCGGAGCCGCTGCAGTGGGTGGTCCGCTGCCTCCCGCTCTACCACGCGATCGAGCTGATGCGCGGCCTGGCGACCGGCCTGCTGTCCGGCTCGATGCTGATCAACCTGGCGTACCTGCTGATCCTGGGAGGGGTGGGCCTCTGGGCGTCGACGCGCCGCATCGCGAAGCTGCTCCTGACGTGACGATCAGCGGGCCGGGTCCGGGCGTCCCTTCGGCGCGACGGCCGCCAGCGCGTCCGCCATCCCGTGCCCGTAGAACCCGCTGTAGCCCTCGTACCCCGCGCAGTACGCGTCCTGCGTGCCGTCGCCGGTCAGGTCGTAGTCGGCCGGGCACGCCATCGGCGTCGCCTGCGCGTCGAGCGTGCGGCGCAGCTGCCGCGGCCGGGCGCCGGGCTCGCGGGAGGCCAGCAGCGCCAGCACGCCGGTGA